>CATEEE010000181.1 GCA_949499045.1 Marinobacterium sp. xm-d-530
GATCAACTTAAGAATAAGTTGGGTAGCGGTGTGGTTGTTCTTGCTGCACATGATGGTGAAAAAGTGAGTCTTGTAGCCGGTGTGACTAAAGACCTTACGGGCCAAGTTAAAGCGGGCGACCTAATTCGTGAGCTTGCAACTCAACTCGGTGGTAAAGGTGGTGGTCGACCCGATATGGCTCAGGGCGGTGGCACCGACATAGCGGCTCTCCCGCAGGCGATTGCGGCGGTACCAGAATTAGTTAGAGCCGCACTTTAAATGTGCAGCGTTAATTGGAAATAGAGATAGATGGCTTTATTTGTACAAAAGTATGGCGGTACATCAGTAGGTTCAGTTGAGCGTATTGAAGCGGTCGCTGACAAAGTAAAACGATTCAAGGATCAGGGTCACGACATTGTCGTCGTTGTCTCTGCTATGAGCGGTGAGACCAATCGCCTTATCGGTCTTGCAAAAGATATTACTGATAATCCAGATCCACGTGAATACGACGTATTGGTTTCAACCGGTGAGCAAGTGACGATTTCACTGCTCTCGATGGCTTTAAAAAAACGAGGCCTAGGTGCGAAGTCCTACACTGGCGGTCAGGTCCGTATTCATACGGATAGTTCTCATACCAAAGCACGTATCCAAAGTATCGATACCAGCAAAATGCGATCAGATCTTGATGAAGGTAATGTCATTGTTGTTGCTGGCTTCCAAGGCATGGATGATGACGGCAATATCACAACGCTGGGTCGTGGTGGTTCTGATACAACGGGTGTTGCGCTGGCGGCTGCTTTAAAAGCGGACGAGTGTCAGATCTACACTGATGTCGATGGTGTTTATACGACAGACCCACGAGTTGTAGAGGGTGCTCGTCGTCTAGATAAAATCACCTTTGAAGAGATGCTAGAGATGGCCAGTCTCGGTTCAAAGGTTTTGCAGATTCGCTCGGTTGAATTTGCAGGTAAATACAATGTTCCATTACGTGTATTGTCTAGCTTCCAAGACGGTGGCGGTACACTTATTACTACAGAGGAAACTGATAGCGTGGAAAATCCAATTATTTCAGGCATCGCGTTTAATCGTGACGAAGCAAAACTGACGGTGTTGGGTGTGCCTGACCTTCCAGGTATTGCGTCACGTATCCTAGGCCCTGTCTCGTCTGCCAACATAGAAGTGGACATGATCGTTCAAAACGTCGCAGCGGATCAGACGACTGACTTTACTTTTACAGTACATCGTAATGACTACGATAAAGCGTTGGCTATCCTCGAAGAGACGGCTAATGAGCTTGGTGCCCGTGAAGTGAAGGGCGACAATAAGATTGCTAAAGTCTCTATTGTGGGTGTGGGTATGCGTTCTCACGCAGGTGTTGCAAGCAATATGTTCACAACCCTAGCGAAAGAGAATATCAATATCCAGATGATCTCTACGTCAGAGATTAAAGTCTCTGTTGTAATCTCAGAGAAGTACATGGAACTAGCGGTTCGAGCACTGCACAGTGCGTTTGAGCTTGATCAGGCAGACAGCGTCGCTGAATAATCGCTACACAGCATATTTGGATTCGCATAAGGCGATCATTTGATCGCCTATCTTAAATGGATTTAGGAGAAGCTGATGCTAATACTGACAAGACGAGTTGGTGAAACACTAATGATTGGTGACAATATCAGTGTCACCGTTCTTGGCGTTAAAGGTAATCAGGTGCGAATCGGTGTGAATGCACCAAAAGACGTTTCCATTCATCGTGAAGAGATCTATCAAAGGATCTTGGATGAAAAAGAGCAGGAAAATAGCGGAAAATCATAAGTTTTTCCCTTTTAGGGTTTCACTTTAGTCACCTCTCTTGTACTATACGCGCCGTTGATAAGGAGCGGTGGCCGAGTGGCTGAAGGCGCACCCCTGCTAAGGGTGTATACGTTTACGCGTATCGAGGGTTCGAATCCCTCTCGCTCCGCCATCAAGATTAAGCGCCCGTAGCTCAGCTGGATAGAGTACCTGGCTACGAACCAGGCGGTCGCACGTTCGAATCGTGCCGGGCGCGCCAATCTTGAGTTTTCACTTCTATAGTGTTTTCATCGACCAACATCTGAAATAAGCGCCCGTAGCTCAGCTGGATAGAGTACCTGGCTACGAACCAGGCGGTCGCACGTTCGAATCGTGCCGGGCGCGCCATTTCAGAAACACGCAACACCTCAGCGCCCGTAGCTCAGCTGGATAGAGTACCTGGCTACGAACCAGGCGGTCGCACGTTCGAATCGTGCCGGGCGCGCCATATTCAAAAGAAATGCTACCTTTATGGTGGCATTTTTTTTGAACTGGGCTTTCCCAGTCGAGCCAATCGTGCCCCCCAAAGTTATGCCGCTAGAGTACCTGGGCTTTTATGAGCCACAGCGCTACCAGCCGGTTCAAATTACAAAGCACGCCATATTTAAAAGAAATGCTACCTTTATGGTGGCATTTTTTTTGAACTGGGATTGCCCAGTCGAGTCAGCGCGCTCGTTCGACTAAAACGCATTAGCGCCATCTCTTCTCCCCCTACCTGAAAACAAAATGAGACTTTCTCATTCTTTAGTCGCAATGAAAGTCATGGCGAAACTGATACAGATACGCCGTTACAGAGTGCGTAAACACTGCCGCTTCATTCGTAAGTTGACTGGTAAGTTAAAAAAACGACCTTTTTTGTAAATTCACTACATACAAAGTGGACTTGATATGGGTGCGGGGCTATGGGATAACTGTTCCCGTATGCTGTTAGGTAGGGGTTTTTTTGCGCATAGTTCCTTAAAATATGCCAAACCCTTTGAATTATTTTTATTGGAGTAGATTAGATGAATAGTCTGATATCAGAAGGCCTCAACCTCATGGTCTATGGTATGGGTTTCGTTTTCGTATTCCTTACGCTGTTGGTCATTGTCACTACATTAATGTCTAAACTGGTAAATAAGTTTTTACCTGAGCCAATTGTAGAGCCAAAAGCCAAAGCGTCTGCGCCTCAAACTGCAGGCAACAATGATGAGTTGTTGGCTGTGTTGACGGCAGCGGTTCACAAATACCGTAAGTAATTTTAGGCACTGCCTTTTAACAAGAGAGAACTTAAGTTTATGTCTGATGCAAATAAGCCTCTTGGTATCACGGATGTAGTTTTACGTGATGCGCACCAATCATTGTTTGCGACTCGTCTTCGCCTCGATGACATGCTTCCTATTGCTGAGAAGCTGGATAAGATTGGCTACTGGTCGCTAGAGAGTTGGGGTGGTGCCACTTTTGACTCATGTATTCGTTATCTAGGTGAAGATCCATGGGATCGTATTCGCCAGCTAAAAGCAGCCATGCCAAACACACGCCAGCAGATGCTTTTGCGTGGCCAAAACCTTTTAGGTTACCGCCACTATGGTGACGACGTTGTAGAACGTTTTGTTGAGCGCTCAGCAGAGAGCGGTATCGACGTATTCCGTATCTTCGATGCGATGAACGATCCTCGTAACCTTGAGAAAGCAATTGCGGCCGTTAAAGCAACAGGTAAGCATGCTCAAGGTACGATCTCTTACACAACCAGCCCAGTTCATACTATCGATATGTGGGTTGATTACGCTAAGACGCTTGAAGATATGGGTGCTGACTCTATCAACATCAAAGATATGTCGGGTATTTTGACGCCTTATGGTGCGTTTGATCTCGTATCTCGTCTGAAAGCCCAGACTGGACTTGAAGTTCAGCTTCACGCTCACGCAACGGCAGGTCTGTCTGATATGACCATTCTAAAAGCGGTTGAAGCGGGTATTGATCGTGTTGATACAGCGATCTCTTCAATGTCGATGACCTATGGTCACACCGCAACTGAGTCTGTCGTGGCTGCACTGGCGGGTACAGATCGTGATACTGGTTTAAACCTAGAGGCGCTTGAAGAGATTGCAGCTTACTTCCGTGAAGTTCGTAAGAAATACGCTAAGTTTGAAGGCTCATTGCGTGGTACGGATAGCCGCATTCTAGTGGCTCAGGTTCCTGGCGGTATGTTGACCAACATGGAGAGTCAACTTAAAGAGCAGGGCGCAGCTGATAAGTTTGATGAAGTGTTGGCTGAGATTCCACGAGTACGTGAAGATCTTGGTTACATTCCATTAGTAACACCAACATCGCAAATTGTTGGTACCCAAGCGGTCATCAACGTGCTTGTTGGTGAACGTTACAAAACGATTTCAAAAGAAGTTCAGGGTATTCTTAAAGGTGAATACGGTGCCGCACCTGCACCATACAACTCTGAACTCCAGGCCAAAGTTCTAGATGGAGCCGAGGCTATTACTTGCCGCCCAGCAGATCTCATCGAGCCAGAGATGGATAAGCTTGTTACAGAGCTTAAAGAGATCGCTGCTGAAAAGGGTATTGAGCTAGAATCAGGTGAGCGTGAAATTGATGACGTGCTTACCTACGCTCTGTTCCCTCAGATCGGCCTTAAATTCCTTGAAAATCGCGGTAATCCAGACGCGTTTGAACCAGTACCTACTTTAGAGGATGCGCTTGCTATGTCAGCACCTAAGAAATCAGGACCAGAAGTCTACACAATCACCGTCAATGGCCAGAACTACGTTGTTCAAGTAGCTGAAGGTGGTGACATTACTGCGGTTGCTCCTGCCGCTGCACCGGCTGCAACTCCAGCTGCAGCGCCTGCAGGTTCAGGTGAGCCTGTACCAGCTCCACTGGCTGGTAACATCTGGAAAGTTCAGGTGGCTGCAGGTCAAGCGGTTCAAGAGGGTGACGTGCTCGTTATCCTTGAAGCGATGAAGATGGAAACTGAAGTTCGTGCAGCGCGTGCTGGTACAGTGACATCAGTTGACGTTAAAGAGGGCGATGCCGTGCAGGTAGGCGACTCTCTGGTATCTCTTGCCTAATTTGAGGTGACAGTTTAATGGAAAAGATCCTTCAACTGTGGGAAGCCTCGGGCATCTACAATATCTCAGGCGGTCAGCTGACAATGATTGTCGTGGGATTGGTGCTGCTCTATTTGGCAATCCGCAAAAACTTTGAACCACTGTTGCTTGTGCCAATCGGTTTTGGCGGCATCATGGCGAATATTCCAGAGGCTGGGCTCGCGTTTTCTGCAGTAGAAAATGCGGTGCACTTTGCAAAACCTGAAGTCCTTCAGGGTTTGGCCGCTTCATTGAATATTACCAGTGTGGACCCTCATGAGATTCTGCATGCCTACCACGGTTCTAACCCCTCTACGCATCATGCAGCCACTATGGTTGCTGCCGACTCGGGTTATAGCAATGGTATGCTCTATAACTTCTACTCTGTAGCCATTGCTTCCGGTGTGGCTCCGCTGCTGATCTTCATGGGCGTTGGTGCGATGACGGACTTTGGTCCTCTGCTCGCTAACCCTAAGACTCTTTTCTTAGGTGCAGCCGCACAGTTTGGTATCTTTGCAACGGTATTGGGTGCTGTAGGTCTTTCCGCTATGGGTATCATGGATTTTACGATTCAAGATGCTGCAGCGATCGGCATCATCGGCGGTGCTGACGGCCCAACAGCCATCTATGTTGCCAGCATGCTTGCTCCTCAATTATTGGGCGCGATCGCCGTAGCGGCATACTCATACATGGCTCTAGTGCCAATGATTCAACCGCCAATTATGCGTGCTTTGACAAC
>CATEEE010000182.1 GCA_949499045.1 Marinobacterium sp. xm-d-530
CACCTTCAGAACTTATAGACCAACTAGGTGGCTGGAGTGTTCAAAGTGTTGGGCAAGGCTATGGTAATGGCTACCCACTTAAAACTTTGCACAACTGGATGACAAAATCTATAAGTGTTAATGAAGACTCCTAAAGGCAACTAGCCGCTACTCGTACTGCAGCGCGCTAAAAGCCCTTATACTGTCCGCAATGAGCATCAAGCAGCTGCAATAGTGCCTACGTAGCCCTGACTTTCAATTAAGCTTTCATGCAATGCCCTAATAGCTTTTTCGTAGTCAGCTGGCCGAACGAAACACTGCATTTCAACCTGCCTTACAGACTGATGTATAGCTTGAATATTGATTCCACTTGTCGCCAAAGCCTGAACAGTCTGTGCTAATATGCCCGCTACTTTTAGATCTGAACCCACAGCAGAAACTATTGATAGATTATGTAGAGTAACTTCTGCATCTGGGTAACGTTCAGAAATCAGTCGCACGGCTCGGCTTACCATCTTTCGCGATCCATCAACAAAATACGTTGTACTATTGGCTGTTGAATCACGACTGACAACCGTTAACCTCAACTCATGCAGTAGCTTATTAATATCAAGATCATGATGAGATGAGCCCAGCATCTCTTGATCAAAAACTTCAATACCAGCAAGGTTTTCACGACCTGCTACCATTTCAACGCATGGTGTTGGGCTACGGTAATCTAAAGTAATTAGTGTGCCTGGATGCTGAGGTTCAAATGCGTTTTTGATGCGTAAGTTAATACCGGACTTCCTCAAACCGGCAGCCGCCTTAGGATGTATCGCCTCCATTCCAAGGTTAGATAGCTGATCTGCCACATCGTAATTTGTTTTGCCAATCGCATATACACGCTCAATACCGACAATGCGCGGGTCTGCAGAGCTGAGATGAAACTCTTTATGGATAATCGCTTCCTTTGCGCTGGTAACACATGCTATTCGGCTAAACGTCATCTCTGAATAACCGCGATCAAAGGTTGTCATTAGGCCCTCTTTACAATGAGCGTAACCAGTAACGATTGGCAGAGTTGTTTCTAGATTAATCGAACTAAAGATATGTGTGAGCAAATCATCAAGATTTACTGCTGAGTCTGAGTCGTTCCAACCTGTAAGATCAACGAATTGTGCATTTACACCTTGCTCTTTAAGTCGCAGTGTCGAGTTAAATGCACTATGCGCTTCACCTATAGAAGCTAGCATTTCACGCACCTTGGGAAGATGTTCCTGCAAACTGAAATGACCAAAAGAGGTGAGTTCCTGAAGGCTAATTAAAGCCGACCGTACAGAACTAATGCGCTGGATTAAAAAAGCATCTGCACTGACTCGTAAAGATTCATTATCAACGAATATCTTGAGATTCTCCTCAAGCATCAAAGCCTTACAATCCTCCAGCTTATTAATCCAAGCGTCACTACGGGCACCATTCGCAAAAGCACCATATACTCCCGCCTCTCCCGTTTTCTTATGCTCTAGAAGTGCATTAGTTATCCCGCTATAAGCTGAGACGACAAAAATGCGACCATAAAGATCTTCACCCTTACGCTCACCAACCAGAATCGTATTGAGTAGCTCATCAAAGCGACTCATTGAGGTGCCGCCTATTTTTTCAACAGTGTGTTGCGATACCATTAAGACTGCCTCTCAGAGTCTGCTGCAGGATAGACGCCATCTTTGTCATGCACTTCAAGCCCTGTAAGTGGCGGATTAAACACACAGGCAACTTCCAGTTCTTCAAATGCTCGCAGGTAATGCTCATCATTTTTGTCCAGCACATAAAGCGTTCCCGGCTCTATTGGGTAAACCTTACCATCCACTATAGTTTCGATCTCACCACTCCCACGAATGCAATAAACCGATTCTAGATGATGCTTATACCATATGTGGGTTTCAGTACCTGCGAATATTCGAGTGATGTGGAACGAGAACCCCATATTGTCATCTTTAAGTAACATACGAGTGCTATCCCAAGTTTGCGAGGCAACCAAACGCGAGGAGTCCCGACACTCCTCTAAAGTTCGAACTATCATTGAAGGTCTCCTAAGATACTGCTTTACTGTTTTGTGCGAAGACAGCACCAAAGGCCTGCTCCAGAACGGAAAGTCCTTCGCTGATTTGCTGCTCAGAAATAATAAGTGGCACAAGACACTTCACCACATGGTCATCATTTCCACTGGTTTCTATTACCAGACCTCGTTTGAAAGCCTCACGGCAAACAGCGCCGGCAATTTCTCCGTTATCACACTCGATACCGGACATTAACCCCCGACCTTTAAGCGCTAATTCTTGTCGACCATGACGCTGGATAATTGTCCTCAGTCCCTTTCGCAATTGATCCGACTTTTGCTTCACACGACCGGCAAATTTTGTATCGCTCCAAAACAGATCTAAGGCGCGTTTTGCCGTAACGAACGCATGATTATTGCCGCGAAAAGTCCCGTTATGCTCACCTGGTTTCCATATATCTAGCTCAGGGCGGAAAAGCGTCACAGCCATAGGTAAACCGTAACCACTTAGAGACTTTGATAAGGTTATGATGTCCGGTTTGATACCTGATTCTTCGAAGCTAAAGAAGTCACCAGTACGCCCACAACCCGCCTGAATATCGTCAAGAATTAACAGCACCCCCTCAGCACGACATATCTTTTCAAGGCGTTGCAACCAACCATTGGAAGCCACATTTAATCCACCCTCTCCTTGAACGGCTTCAAGAATTACAGCGGCAGGTTTATCAACACCGGAGCTGTGGTCATTCAACAATTTCTCTAACAATTGTAGTGTATCGACCGAATCTCCCATGTAGTTGGCGTAAGGCACACGAGTAACTCCAGAGAGCGGAATACCTGCGCCAGCACGATGACCACCATTACCTGTTGCTGCTAGCGCACCAGCCGTCACGCCATGAAAGCCATTTGTGAAGGCAATTACTTCGGTGCGACCTGTTACTTTTCGCGCCAACTTTAAAGCGGCCTCAACAGCATTAGCTCCGGTAGGTCCCGTAAACTGAACCTTAAAGTCACCCATACCGCGTGGTTCAAGAATCAATTTCTGAAAGGCTTCAAGAAACTCAGACTTGGCCTCTGTCTGCATATCCAGACCATGTGCAATACCGTCTGAGGAAACGTAATCAATCAACGCGTCTTTTAGTTCAGGATGATTGTGGCCATAGTTCAATGAACCTGCTCCAGCTAAGAAGTCTAGATATCTCTTCCCTTCGCTCGTAAACAACTCCGCGCCACGGGCTTGGGAAAAGGTAACAGGAAAAGAGCGACTATAGGTACGTACAGCTGATTCTGTCTTCTCAAAAATAGACATAAGTTAACTTCCTATGATTTGAATTTAATTGGATAGCCGCGAAATATCGCAGCGATAAAGATGCTCTGTTGGCGCATGATTATGAAAATGAGTCTGCGCCTCGAAAAATGGGGTGCTAGTGTATGGATCGCGACCTACGCTCTCGAAAAAGCGCTTAAACAACCTCTGCGATGCGATGTTATCCGCTGTAATGGTGGTTTCAATGTGAGAAACGCCGCTCTTTACCAAACGTCGAGCTAGCCCATTTAACATTTTGCTCGCAACCCCTTGTCCGCGAAAATCAGGATCTACTGCAACCTGCCAAACAAAGAGAGTTTCAGGGTGTTGGGGTACACGGTAGCCAGTTATTGATCCAACAATTTTCCCTTCTGATTCAGCTACAATGGCCGTGTCAGAAAAATGAGAAAACTGAAGCAAGTTACAGTAAATAGAGTTGGTATCTAACTTACCGGCACGACTCACCAGTTCATGAAGCTGAAACCCATCAATCTCACAAGGTTTGCGCAAAGAAATAGCCATAAATTTACTTAGTCTTGCTAAATATATTTACACATTATACTTAGCATTACTAAATATAAAACCCCTCTATATTAGATTAAATTAGGTATTAGAGGTAAAAAGCTTTGCTTTTCAATGTTTTAACACGAATGAAAATATATTTAAATGCTAACAATCTTGCCTAAGCCGTATAGGTAAATTAACCTATGCGCTTGATTACATTTGAGGCCTCTTCATGTCTACAGCATCCCAAGTACTGATTACCCTTCGACAAATTATTCGGGCTGCTGAAATGCATGATAAAAGCTTGAGTAAAGACATTGGACTTACTCTCCCACAATTAATGGCAATGCAAAC
>CATEEE010000183.1 GCA_949499045.1 Marinobacterium sp. xm-d-530
GGTACCCCGGCTTCAACACACTCAGGATGCGGGTGTATTGAAGCGTTCTATCTTTTTGGAGAAGATTATCGGAGCATCAATCTTTGCAATAACAACTGTTTTAACCACTTTAGTGGGACCGCTTAACTGATGCGTCCGTGATAGCCCAGACGATCATTTATCTTTGAAAATCTCGGTGTGCCGTTGTGCTATCTCCTGAGGCCACTGGGCTTTGATGTACGCCAAAACTTCCCAAATCTGCTCATCGGTCAGCTTACCGGCGAAAGCCGGCATCTTTGACTTATAATCCGCGCCGGCGATCGACTGCACACCCTCTTTGGTTAACTGGAACAGAAGCGCATCATCGTGATGCCAGGTGTGTCCCGTTTCGTCGTGCGGCGGCGCTGGAAGATAGCCGTTATCGTCACGCTTCTGCCAATCCGGCTCACCCTTTAGATCGGCACCGTGGCAGCTAGCGCACTCGTTTTGATAAATCGTTTTCCCAGCACTCACCGCCTTAGCATCAGTGTAAGGAATTTTGCCCTGAGCACTGTTAGTCGAAACGAAGGCAATGGCTGTACCCAGAACAACTACGCCAGCAGCAACGCCTAATTTTGTTCCATTATTCATAATCCATCCAAAATAGGTCTATGGAAATTAAGATGTTTTGACGACTCTATCTATTCGACCGTGATATCTCCCCGGTACATCTGCATCTGGCAATGAAACGCGTAGCTGCCCGCAGGGCTCGCTGGAATCTGAATCGCTTTTACCTTGTTTATGGGTAGCGATACGCTAATGCCGAGATCGGGGACCAGCAGCATTTCAGAGCAGGGGGCTTTATCTTCGCGCAAAAAATTGAGCGTTGTGGGTTTGCCTGCCGGTATCTTGATATGTGCGGGTGTATACACACCGTCAGCGACTTTGATGGTCTGCTTCGCTGACGCAACCGAGGCGACAGGCTTGTAGAGCCAGAACCACCAGACAATCAGTCCGATTAATACTAGACCTACTAGGTTGATGAGTATCATCGGTTACTCCTCCTCAGCGCTTCTGCGCCCTAAAAATTAATGCTGCTGCGCTTTAAACAGGCGCAGTCGATTGGCATTGGTGACGACTGTTAGTGACGAAAAGGCCATCGCGCCGCCGGCTATAATGGGACTGAGTAGAACGCCAAAGATTGGGTACAACAGACCCGCAGCGATCGGTATGCCCGCAACGTTGTAGATGAACGCGCCTACCAGATTCTGTTTGATGTTCGCTAGCGTAGCCTTGCTCACTGCAACGGCATCGGCCAGTCCGTGCAGTGAACCTCGCATTAGGGTGATATCCGCGCTCTCGATCGCAATATCCGTACCGGTGCCGATCGCGAAGCCAACGTTAGCCTTAGCGAGAGCCGGCGCATCGTTAATACCATCCCCCGTCATGCCGACAATCTCACCCTTCATTTGAAGTGATTCAATATGGGCAAGCTTATCCTCAGGCATCACTTCGGCATGGTACTCATTGATACCTACCTGGGCGGCTACGGCTTTAGCCGTGGCATTGTTATCACCAGTTAGCATAATGACTCTCATACCCTGAGCTTGCAGGCGCTGAATGGCCAGTTTGGAATCAGATTTGATCGGATCAGCAACGGCAACAATACCCGCGAACTGATTGTCGATCGCAATAAACATCGGAGTTTTCGCCTGACTGGCGAGGCGCTGGGCTTCATCGACCTGAGCACTGATGTCGATGTTGTTATGCTGCATAAATGAGGCGTTACCCAGTAACACCGTCTTGCCACTGACGTTGCCAGAAACGCCCTGACCGGAGTGCGCGTGAAAATCTGTGACTTTCTCCAGGCTCAAGCTTTGCGCTTTTGCCGCTTCTACAATCGCTTCTGCCAGTGGATGCTCTGATCCAGTCTCGAGGCTGGCGACCAGTGCCAATAGATCTGATTTGTCGAGGTCAGTAACCGGTATTATATCGGTCACAGCCGGTTTGCCTTCAGTGATAGTGCCGGTTTTATCAAGGACCATCGCCGTGATCTGAGAAGCGGTTTGCAGTGCTTCCCCGTTGCGAATCAGTACACCGGCCTCAGCCGCTTTACCCATCCCAACCATGACGGACATCGGTGTTGCCAGCCCAAGCGCACAGGGACAGGCGATAATCAGCACGGTTGTCGCTGAGATAATGGCGAAGGCAATCGTGGGTTCGGGTCCAAAGTTGGCCCAGATCAGCGCGCTGACAATGGCGATGATCATAATCGCGGGTACAAAATACTCGCTGATCTTATCGGCAAGGCGTCCAATCGGTGGTTTGGAGTTCTGCGCCTTTTTAACTGAAGCGATAATCTGCGACAGCGCCGTGTTCTTGCCCACCCGTGTCGCTTCATAGAGTAGCGATCCACTCTTGTTTAGCGTGCCGGCAATGATCTCATCACCGATCTCTTTGACGACTGGAATAGGTTCACCAGTCAGCATCGATTCATCAATTGAAGAATGCCCTTCGACAACGCGGCCATCGACGGCAATCTTTTCGCCTGGGCGAACGCGTACCTTGTCGCCCATAACGACATCATCGATAGGGAGATCTACCTCTTCATCACCACGGAGGACACGGGCTGTTTTGGGTTGCAGGCCGATCAAGCGCTTTATCGCTTCCGAGGTACGTCCCCGCGCTTTAACTTCCAGAGCCAGACCCAGATTAATCAGACCAATGATCATCGTTGTCGCTTCAAAATAGATGTGTCGTGCCATTTCAGGGAAAAGCGAGGGTGCAGTCACTACAGCAAACGAGTAGAGCCAGGCGGCTCCTGTTCCGAGTGCGATCAAGGTGTCCATATTGGCTGAGTGAGTACGAAACGCCTTCCATGCACCAATATAGAAACCACGACCGGCGAGCACCATGGCTGCCAACGTAACCAGGCCGATAATGCCCCAAACGAGTCTCTCCGTGCCGGTGGTGACAGACATTTCACCGATGAACAGCCCGTAAATCATCAGCGGCACACCGATGCTCAGGGAGACGACGACGTTGCGCATCAGCTGCCGATAGTACTGCGCGTCAGCGGCTTCTTTCTCTGCCAGGCTGTCTGCTTCCGACTCGTTTTCAGATTCTTTCGCACCGTACCCTGCCTGAGTAACCGCTTCTATCAGCGTATCGGACGCTACGTTGCCTTCGATGGTCGCAGTGCGATCAGCAAAGTTCATTTCAGCCGAAGTTACCCCGGGAACCGCTTTCAAAGATTTCTCGATTTTAGCGACGCACCCAGCGCAACTGGCACCTTGAATATCCAAAATAATTGGATGCTTCGCGACCTTAATGCTGTTCATGAGCTCCATCCTCTGTAAAAGTTTCAATAAGGTGGCAAATAGACTCGTTGGTCGGACATAGGTCTTCCATCTCGTTCCAGGTTTTAGCAGCTGCAATCATACGGTTTCTTAGCGCGACCATGTCACGAAACCTGGCTTCAGTCTCTTCCA
>CATEEE010000184.1 GCA_949499045.1 Marinobacterium sp. xm-d-530
AGACAGTAGATCGCTTCCTGTACGCCTGTGGCGCCCAGTGAGTGCCCCGCCAGTGATTTAGTTGAGCTAACCGGCGGCATCTCTTTACCGAAGGTCTCTTTCATCGCTTTAAGCTCTTGAATATCGCCTGCCGGTGTCGAAGTGCCGTGTGAGTTGATGTAATCGATCTTACCATCAACCGTGCTCATAGCCTGTTTCATACAACGAACAGCACCTTCACCTGATGGAGCAACCATGTCGTAACCATCAGACGTTGCGCCGTAGCCGACCAGTTCCGCGTAGATTTTTGCGCCGCGTGCTTTAGCGTGTTCTAGCTCTTCAAGAACAAGCATGCCGCCACCACCTGCGATAACAAAACCGTCACGGTTTGCATCGTAAGCGCGAGACGCCTTCTCAGGCGTTTCGTTGTATTTGCTGGATAGGGCGCCCATCGCATCAAACATGACGCTCAATGACCAGTGAAGTTCCTCACCACCACCGGCAAAGACGATGTCCTGCTTATTCAGCTGGATCTGCTCCATTGCGTTACCAATACAGTGTGCGCTGGTCGCACACGCAGAGGTGATTGAGTAGTTAACGCCTTTGATCTTGAAAGGAGTCGCAAGACAAGCGGATACAGTAGAGCCCATGGTGCGAGTGACGCGGTATGGACCTACACGACGAACGCCTTTGTCGCGAAGGATGTCAGCTGTTTCAACAATATCAGCCGATGATGCACCACCAGAGCCTGCAATTAGGCCAGTGCGTACATTCGATACTTGATCTTCAGTCAAACCAGCATCTTTAATGGCTTGATCCATTGAGATGTATGAATAAGCAGCAGCATTACCCATGAAACGACGCAGTTTACGATCGATCAATTCATCTAGATCCAGATCATCAATGCTGCCTGCAACTTGGCTACGGAAGCCAAGATCAGCATATTCCTGTTGGAATTTAATGCCTGACTTGCCCTCTTTTAGTGATTCCAGAACGCTCTCTTTGTCAGAACCTAGACAAGAAACGATACCCATTCCAGTAACAACTACTCGACGCATGTTTACTCTCTCTCTAATTATGTTTCTAAGCGTTAACGCTCTTAGAAGTTTTCGGTGCTGGTGAATAGACCGACTTTAAGATCTGTTGCTGTGTAGATCTCGCGACCATCTACTGAAACCGAACCGTCTGCAATACCCATAACCAGCTTGCGCTCAATCACACGCTTCATCTGGATGTTGTAGGTTACTTTTTTAGCAGTCGGTAATATCTGGCCCGTGAATTTAACCTCACCTGAACCTAGTGCACGGCCGCGCCCTGGGTTGCCTTTCCAACCTAGGTAGAAGCCAACGATTTGCCACATTGCGTCTAGACCAAGACAGCCAGGCATCACTGGATCGCTAGGGAAGTGACAGTCGAAGAACCAAAGATCTGGACGGATATCAAGTTCAGCGATGATTTCGCCTTTACCGTGCTCACCACCTTCAGCAGAGATTTTGGTAATACGGTCCATCATAAGCATGTTACCGACTGGTAGGCGGGCATTGCCTTCGCCAAACATTTCGCCGTTGCCACAGCTCAGAAGTTCGTCACGGTTAAAAGATGATTGTCTAGTCATGGTGTTCTAATTCACAGTCTTAATTACAAAAATTTGCCGGATTATACCTTTTTAGGGCTCGCTAAGCACGACATCGATCAGTTAAATTACCTGAATCTATTTATATCGGGGAAAAATACACATGAAGCACGCCTTTTGGCATGAGCGTTGGTCGGACAATCGCATCGGTTTTCACCAGTCAGATTTTAATGGTTGGTTGACCAAATATTGGTCCTCTCTTGGATTGTCTGGGGAGGAGCCTGTCTTTGTGCCGCTGTGTGGTAAAAGCCGTGACATGCTTTGGTTGCGTGAGCAGGGGCATAGGGTAACCGGTGTTGAGTTGAGCGATCTTGCGTGCCGTGATTTTTTTGCAGAGCAGGGTGTCGATATTGATGCCATTGAAGAGGGTGAATTTCATCGTCGTGAGCGTGATGGGATCTGTCTTTTGGCTGGAGATGTGTTCAAAACTGATCGAGAGGCACTCAATAACCCACGTGCGATTTATGATCGAGCTGCCCTGATCGCGCTGCCGCCATCGATGCGTGTGGATTATGCCGCTCACATGGCCAGCCTGACGGCGGTGGGTGATCAAATTTTGTTGGTTGCTCTGGAGTATGACAATCCGAGAAATGAACCGCCTTTCTCGGTGAAAGGTGATGAAGTACGTGATCTATTTGCTGCAGAGTTTGTGATCGAAGAGCTCGATAGCGCTGATCTCAATGAAGGGCGTTTTGAAAATCAGCGTGAAGTGGTTTATCGCTTGGTGCGTCGGTAA
>CATEEE010000185.1 GCA_949499045.1 Marinobacterium sp. xm-d-530
CCACTGCTGATCAGCTTTTCATAGCCAAATAGATCGCCAGGACGAACTAAGCGCACAATTTGAGCATTACCCTCATTGTTAAACTTAGTCAGTTTAATGTGGCCTGCACGGAGTGTGTAAATAAGCCCAAGACTCTCGCCCTCATTGTAGATAATATCGCCTGTCTCAAATTTGATGACACGCGTCTGAAAATCTTCAATCAACGAAAGTTCAGACTCTTTTAGACATCCAAACAGACTCGAAGGCCTAATAGGGCAGGTTAAACAGTGCCCTTGACCAACCAGTGTTCCCATATTCATCGCTCAAGTAGTTAGTTAGTCCCACTATAATAGTTGGCTAATGAATCAATTTCACTACTTGTTAGCCTTTGACTTGCTTGGCGCATGACAGAATAGAGATCGGAGTCACGATTACCACTGCGATACATCTGTAAAGCACGCTTAAGCGTCTCTGCAGTTTGGCCAGCAATAGCAGGAGTTCCTTTAATACCACCTTGGCCGCTAAGACCGTGACAAGAGGCACAAGCGGTGATCAGTCGATCTTTATCACCTTCGGTGACCAGAGCAGGTACTGGCTGTTGTGCCAAGGTTGGTGCTGGTAGCGATGCGTAGTAGGCTGCAATATCAGACATATCCTGCTCTGACATAAGATCAGCGACGGCCGTCATGATGTTAGCTCGGTTATCTTCGCTTCGCGCGCCTGACTGGTAGTCCAACAACATCTTGTAGGTGTAGCTCTCCAACTGACCGGCAACGGCTGGCCAACGGTGGGTCGGCGGCAGTCCCTCCTTACCGTGACATGAGCTGCACATTAAACTTTCGTTCAGTTTTGCACCACGTATCGCATCGCCTGCTGGACGAGTAGACACGGCCTGCCTAAGAGAACTCGATGTCCAATCGGTTGTTTGTGTTGCCTGCTCTGACGCAAAACTGGTCGTAGCAACTAATAGAAGGCCTGAAAGTATTAACTTTTTCATGCGAAACAATCCTCAGTAAATGACTTCATCCATGCCTGTTGATAGACCGCACTTAAGCGGCGTTGGGCTTCTGTCGCTTTCAGGTCTTGGAGGCCCGGAGCCTCTTTTTTAGAGATTTTTCCATCTCTAAGCTCATAAACTGCCGATACAAAGAAACCGTAATCTGAGCCTGCCAATGCGTAACAGGTGTTTTCGAATGCTGGGCTTTGTTCAGGTGTATCTCCCGCTAATAGGTGCGCAATAGCATAAGCTGCTACTTTTGCTTGGGTGTTAGCGGCAAAGCCTGATTTAGGCATAGCATCTGCGATAGAAGCATCGCCAAGCACGTGAACATTTGCGATCTTTTGTGACTCAAAGGTTACCCGATTGACAGGGCACCATCCTTGTTCATTAGTAAGGCCAAACTGTTGAGCAATTTTGCCGGCTTTCATTGGAGGCACGATATTGATGACATCTGCTTTGATATTGCCACCCTCAGTTTTGACGCTCATATTGGCCGCGTCGAAAGTGAGTGGGGTACCGCCATCTTTACCCGGAATCCAGTCGATCATCCCAGGAGTTGAGTGTTCAACAACGTCGTCTGGCATGTCATCCATAAATTCCATAGGAATGTTGTAGCCGTATAGACGGTTCCAACCCAATAGGAAGTTGTTGCCCGCGGTAAATTTGTCCTTAGGGTCTGTAATAATTACTTTGCCCGTTGGATTGTGTTTCTGCATCCACTCTGCAATCAGCGCTCCTCGCTCATAGGGCCCTGGAGGGCAGCGGTATGGGTTTGGCGGAGCAACGATCAGCATGGTGCCACCTTGGCGCATAGTTTTAATCTGATCACGGAGTAGAGAGGTTTGTGATCCTGGAATCCAGCCAGAAGGTGCTTTGGTTTCGGCTAGCTCTTTTGAATACCCTTCGACCCTTTCGTAGTTTAGTTCTATACCCGGTGAAACAACCAACCGATCATAGGCATAGTCAGTACCAGAGGCGGTTTTAATGATCTTGCGATCGGCATCAAGCCCTATCGCACGATCAATAGCCACCTTAATGCCATATTGATTGCGTAGCACATCATAGTTTACTTCAAGGTCCGACATATTGACGTGACCGGTCAGTACCTCTGATGAACCGTACGGGCGAATGTAAATTGGATTCTGTTCGATGATCGTAACATCAACATCGGGTGCTTTGCGTCGAAGGTATTTGGCAAATGTTGCACCGCCAACACCTCCACCAATTACAACAACTTTGGCTTTGTTGGCCGCAAAAGAGCCGGCAGGTAGAACAGCGGTTGCACTAAATGCAGCGGCAAGGGATAAAAATTCGCGACGTGAGATCATTTCTCTTCTCCCGTAGGCAGTGCTTCAAAATATTTAGCCATCGCTGCAATCTCATCATCAGAGAGTGCTAAAGCGACATTTCGCATAATTGTTGAAGCGCGTTCGTTGTTACGGAAATCTTGCATTGTCTGAATGAAAACATCAGCCTTAAGTCCTGCAATACTGATGAGCGCGGAGTTTTCCACAATACCGTCTGTTCCATGACAGCCGGCACAATTATTCGCCATAATCTCTGCTCGCTCATCGGCAAAGGCTGAAGACGATAGGAGTAGGGCGCTTAATATCATTACTTTTTTCATCGTCATCTCCTTACTGTGCCCATACCCAGAATCCGACGGCAAAGTAGTGCACGATCCAGATTGCGATGATGTAAATGGTCCAGTTGCCCAGGCGTGAGATAGCCACAGATGGAGTGTAGGTCCCCTCTGTTTGACCCGCCTGCCACGCAACAGTGAGTAGGTATGTACACGCCATACCACCGACTACCGCGAAAGTCGCAAAGAACAGAATAGTGCTGTACCAATCCATGTTGATTGGGTAGTCCATTGGGTTGTAGCCAGACTCAACGACGAGAGCGAACCAGCGAATGATTTCACGATCAACCGCAACCAGTGCGATTACTACAAATGCGATCGCTACTAACCAGTAGGCGGTGTAGCCGTTGTTAATCTTTGCGCCAAATAGGGTTGGCACCATTGCTAATGCGATCAACGCAACGGCCGTGATATAGAGCATTGGATTGGTTAAGAACTCAGCTTGGTTCTCTGGCAGATTGGCCATCCAGATAGCGCCAATAATTAGCGAGACAATAGAACCCTGTGTAAGCAGTTTACGTGCTAGTGCATGCACAAATTCAAGATATCCTGAGTCGCTACCAGGACGAACGCTGATGTAGTGGCGGTAGCCGTAAAGCCATGCGCCGGTCACAGGTGCTGCGAGGGCGATCATAAAGATGAAGCGCGCCCAGTTGATTGAGTGTAACTGAGTGCCGCTGGCATCGATCTGACCCTGTGGTGCATACCACTCCATCCACTGATCAGGCGATAGCATTTGATTGGTAAGGGTATGCATGATCAGACCCACCAAAATAAACAGTGCGAGCGATAGAATCATGCTGCCAGGGCATTTCGTCTTGTTCTGAGTTAGATCTTCATTTTTAAAGTAGAAGAGGTAGATCAACAGATAAGCGATCGACAGGATGATGATAAATCCAATTACCCACCAAGCGGATAGCACGTTCGAGGTGTACCAGAAAGGATCGTAGATAACCTGTACGAACAGCAGCGGCGCAACGCCAATAACCACGGCTACGGAAACCGCAATTTTTGCGGTCGATAGCATGGCATTCGCAAGCTGACGCCAGTAGCTGTCTTGGCTTAATGCTCCACGAATGGTCAGTGCCGCTCCGCCCAGCATAACGTGTACCGCAAACATGTGTAGCGCAAAGGTGACGACACCGAGCACTAAGAAAAGAATCGGATGTGAGGGAACCCCAGCGACATCACGAAGTGCGTATAAAGAGTCTACATTCATTGTGATACTCCTTAGTGAGACTGAGTCACAGTGATCGGGTTACCCTGATCCGCTGCAATTTCAATAGATTGATCTTTCAACTGACGAATAAAGCTTGCCAGTGCTAGCGCTTCATCTTGTTGAAGGGGAATTTGTGGCATATAGAGCGTGGTTCCACTCGATAGTGCAGCTCTTAGGTAGGCCGCTATATCTGATTCGCTAGAATCATCACCAAAGTAGTTTGCCAGCGGGCGAATCCCTGTATCGGTCAATGAATGACAGTTTGAACAGGTGTTCAATGCCAGTGCTTGGCCAACCGCCTCTTTATTAGAATCAGTTACCGTGCGTAGCTCTTCAGGCAGGAAGATCAGTGAATTGGTGAAACCATGCTCTTCAATGGTTGGAATCTCACTGTGAATACCCAGTCCTGGTACATCTCGGCCAATCACTTGGTTCGAGTAGACGTAACCACCCGCAACATAGGGCTTACGGATTGACTCACGTGCTACCTCTTCTGGCCAAAGACCGAAGACTAGGATAACAACTGTCATAACCCCTGCGATGGCCGGTTTTAGCAGTTTAGGTGCAGCTAGAGTGGCTGCGAAATAGGCCATGATACCGCCCATGACTGAAATTAGAGCAGGCGTGAAGTACTCAGGTAGGCGGTTCTCCATCACCAGCTCAGCGGTTGCTGGAATGGTTGATAGGTACCATTTGAATAGACCAAGACCGGCTGCAGTTGCTACCAAACCTAGAATCGCCAAACGACGAACCATCTCTTTACGGAAATCGATGTCTTTAATCGATGAGGCAACAATGCCACCGACGACCGCCGTCATGGTGAACATAAACGCAGTTCGCATCGCCAGTTGTGCAAAGGTGTTGGCACCGTAGAAACCGTTCAAGTAACCGCCTTCGGTGTACCAGTTCTCATTACCAGGCATCAGCATGAACGACAGAATACCGATGATGATCAGCATAGTTGTGTAAGAGGCTAGGCCAAAGATGATACTGATGCGCAGGTGTGTTTTTTGATCCACCTTATTCACCAAGTAGACGATCATGTAGACGCCGATAACCTCGATGACAAAGAAGACCCACTCCGTCGCCCACTTCCAGACAAAGCTATGAATCAGTGCCGAGATACCACGCGGGCTGCCAACTGTGGTCGAGAACCAGATGCCTGGCCCTGTAATTGAACCCAATACATACGAGAAGACCAACAGAAACAGGCCGTAACGACGAATGTAGTCGAGAAGCTCTGGGCGATTCTTTCGGTAAGCAACTACCGCAAGGTAAGAGAAAACAAGTGCCGCACCCACTGACGTGTGAGAAAAGAGCACGTGAATGGTCGCGATAATACCAATGATCCAACCCGAACCGAGTGTCGGTTCAAACCAGACTGGATAGAGTCCTAGCATCTCCATTGAATAGTTCCCCTTGAAGACGATACGTTTTGGGGAGCACCTCCCCGCTCAATGATCGAGTCATCTCGACCAGCTTGGTGTGCAGTATCTATTCATGCAGTGATCGCCGCATTGCGAATCCGCAACAGGCCTTATGCACCATTGCGATAAATCAAAACAGGGTGTGCTGAATTAATATTAGGTATTGCTAATTTAATGTTTTGCTAATATATTAGAAAAATCTAATACATTATGGTTTAACTAATTTGGAGATCTCCCATGTTTAGAAGAGATTCTACTCAACCTTGGCACCCCAGCTTTTTCCTAGCGGCACTTGGCGCTGGTGGCATGTCTGTCGCGTTCTTTATGTATCTAATGTGGATGGTGCCTCATAAGGGTTACCCAATGCCGACTTGGGAGCACTGGACGACAGCTTGGGGTTCAGACATTGCCAGTGGTATTCCAATGCCGTTAATTATCGGCTTTGCCATTGCCGGTGTTGTGATCTTTGGACTGTTGCACATCGCTCTGTTGGTTTGGAATATTCGCGAATACAACGCAGTCAAAGGCAGTGAAGCTCACGAGAAGATTTTGAACTCACCCGCTGAGGTTCA
>CATEEE010000186.1 GCA_949499045.1 Marinobacterium sp. xm-d-530
CTACACCAGGGATCGCTCGGTGCGCTCTCCTGGATACTGCCCGTGCTAGCAACGGTTGCTGGCATCTTCTCAGTCGCCTACTCATTGCGCTTTATTCACGATGTTTTCTTCAACGGTGAACCCATCAACCTGCCTAAGACACCGCATGAGCCACCACGCTACATGAAGATTCCGGTCGAAATTCTTGTCGGTCTCTGTTTCGTGGTCGGTATTGCACCTGGGTGGGTGATTGCTGAGATTCTAAACAGCGCTGCTACATCTCTGTTACAAAGCGACACTCCCTATTACAGTCTAGCCATATGGCACGGGTTCAACTTCCCACTTCTAATGAGTTTCATTGCTCTGTTGGGTGGTATTGTTGTCTACGCCACACGTAAGCAGCTATTTGAGTTTCAAGGGCAATTCCCAGAACGAGATGCTAAAGCGATCTTTGATCAGAGCATCAAACGCTTAGTGGATGCCGCCACACGCATCTACAGCACGCTTGAGAATGGATCGCTGCAGCGCTACACCATGCTGTTTATATTAAGCGTAGCGCTTTTCACTACGATTCCCATGGTCAATCTTATCAATTACGAGGGAGAGCTTCCCCTGATACCCATTGACGGCATCAGCATAGTAGCGACCATTATCCTTGTTGTTTCTGCGCTAGTGACACTGATATGGCACCGCAAACGGATGATCGCTCTGATTGCTGTTTCCGTTGTTGGTCTAATAGTCTCTTTGATCTTTGCCCGCTTCTCTGCTCCAGACCTAGCCTTGACTCAGCTGTCGGTCGAAGTTGTTACCGTAATACTCTTGATGCTCGCACTCTTTTTCTTACCACAGGTAACGTCAAAAGCGGCCAGCCCATCTTCAGTCGTGCGAGACCTGGGGTTAGCGACACTCATTGGCGGTGTGATGGCAACGATCAGCTACGCAATGATGACGCACCCACAAACCTCGATTGCAGACTTCTTTATTGCCAACTCTAAAACGGGTGGCGGTGGCACCAATGTGGTGAATGTAATTCTGGTCGACTTCAGGGGCTTTGATACCTTTGGTGAGATCACCGTACTCGGCATTGCCGGTTTAGGTATCTATAAACTGATCGCTGGTATGAAGCTGTTTATGCCATCGGCTGATCTTAACGGCATACCTTGGAGCAACGATCACCACCCAATGATGCTAGCGACGGTCTCTAGGGCACTTCTTCCTCTAGCGCTTTTAGTCTCTGCTTACATCTTCTTACGCGGCCACAATCTACCGGGTGGTGGTTTCATTGCCGGTCTAGTGACCGCCGTGGCATTAATCCTGCAGTACATCGCCAACGGCGTCGACTTCATGCGTGAACGTTCGAAGCTCAACTATCAATGGCTGATCTCTGTCGGCCTGATCATTGCAGGCGCAACCGGCATGGGAAGCTGGCTGTTTGGCTACCCCTTCTTAAGCTCTTGGTTTGACTACTTCTACTTACCTGGAATCGGAAAATTTGAGCTAGCCAGTGCCATGTTGTTTGATCTAGGGGTCTACCTCACCGTCATCGGGTCCACTTTATTGATACTGGGTAACCTAGGCGCATTAACTACCCACGCACGACCAGAGGAGTCTAAATAATGGAGCTACTGATCAGTCTTATTATTGGCCTGCTTACCGCTGTGGGTGTGTTTTTGGTACTACGAGGCCGCACCTTCCCAATTGTTTTAGGATTAACCGTTCTATCCTATGCGGTTAACCTGTTTATATTTTCAGCTGGTCGACTTGTTATTGACGGAGCCGCTGTATTGAAATCAGGCTTAGCGACTCCCGATCCTGTTCCACAAGCTCTGGTTCTAACCGCCATTGTTATTGGTTTTGCTATGACCGCCTTTGCTGTCATTCTAGCCATTCGCGCCCGTGCCGACCTAGGTAACGACCATGTAGACGGGCGACTACCAGAACAGAGTGGAGATCAGAAATGAATCACCTAATCACTCTGCCCATCATTCTGCCGCTTCTGTTAGCGACCCTGCAGCTACTGCCTATTGTTGAAAAGAGCATTGAGCGCCAGCGACTGATCAGTGTAGTGGGCTCTCTCTGTATACTGATCGTATCAGCAGCACTGCTGATCTCCGCTGCCGACAACAAGGTGACACTCTATGCTTTGGGTAACTGGGATGCCCCGTTCGGCATTCAGTTGGTAGGGGACCGTCTTTCCAGCTTAATGGTGCTTCTCACCTCTATCCTGTTGCTAGCCGCCAACCTCTATGCCAGCGCAGGGGATGATAACCAAGGTCGTTATTTCTACCCATTAATGATGTTCCAAGCGATGGGCATCAATGGCGCGTTTCTAACAGGGGATATTTTCAACCTGTTTGTCTTTTTTGAGATTCTACTGATCGCCTCTTACTCTCTGCTTATCCATGGTGGTGGTAAGCACAAAACCAGTGCGGCTGTGCACTATGTATTTCTGAACCTTGTCGGCTCTGCGATCTTTCTATTTGCGCTGGGTATTATTTACGGCACGCTTGGCACTCTGAACATGGCCGATATGGCACTGCGCGTTCGTGAACTGAATGAGTCCGAGATTCAGTTGACTAAGATTGGCGGCATGATGCTGCTGTCAGTGTTTGCCCTAAAAGCCGCTCTGCTGCCGTTGCAATTTTGGCTACCAAGAACCTACGCCTCGGCACCTGGCCCTGTCGTTGCACTATTTGCGATCATGACCAAAGTGGGCATCTACTCCATCATCCGTATTCAGAACCTGATCTTTGGTGACAGCGCAGGCGCTCTAACCGACCTTGGGCAGGATTGGATCTGGGTATTGGCACTCGGTACCCTGGTGATGGCCACTCTGGGCGTTATCTCAGCACCCAGCGTGAAACGTCTAGCGGCACACTTAGTTATTTTGTCTGTTGGCACCCTGCTGGTAGCGGTCGGTTTTGGAACTGCAAGCTCACTGTCAGCAGCCCTCTTCTACGCGGTTCACTCTACCCTTGCAGGCGCTGCTTTCTTCTTAATCGGAGACATCATTGCTGAGCAACGTGAACGATCGTTTGACCGCATCGTCGCAGGCCGCTCATTAGCGCAACCGATGAGCATCGGCATACTCTTTTTTGTTGCCGCTTTAACCTTAATCGGTATGCCGCCTCTGTCGGGCTTTATTGGTAAGTTTTTGATCATGAAATCGATCGATAGCAGCTCCGCACTGGTCTGGGCTTGGCCACTGTTACTGATCGGCAGTTTAGCGGCACTGGTCGCCTTTTCACGCGCCGGCTCGACCCTCTTTTGGCGCTCCAACGGCAAACCGGATAACAGTAAAGCCTCTGCTACGCGTAAATTCATTGCGGTCGGCATACTACTAAGTGCTGCGCCATTAATGAGTCTATTTGCAGGCCCGATCACCGAGTACACTGATGCAACCGTTGAGCAGCTGCAGGCGTTTGAACAGAACCCGTCACTGATTATGGCTAAAGGAGTGCAACGATGAGTTTCGTACGATCTTGGCTACCACGCCCGTTCTTATCATTGGTACTGTTAATTGTCTGGTTGCTCATGAACAACGCTTTCTCCCTAGGGCAAATTCTGTTGGGCTTAATCCTAGCGATGGGAATACCGCTGCTGACAGAGCCACTGCAGACTCAACAGATGGCGGTCAAGAGACCGCTTAAACTGATCAAATACATTATGGTATTGATGTGGGATATCGTAGTCGCGAACCTTGCTGTGGCCAAACTGATTCTGGGTCCAACCAAAGCGCTACAGCCAGGCTTTATCGCATACCCCCTCAATCTAACGGGGGACCTACCGATTACGCTGCTCGCCTCAACCATCTCGCTAACCCCTGGAACCTTGAGCGCTGAAGTGAGCAAAGATAAAGAGTGGCTCTACATACACGCCCTGGATCTTCCCAACGAGCAAGCGTTGATTGATGAGATTAAACAGCGTTACGAGACCCCGCTGAAGGAGATATTTCAATGTTAGAGATCAGTCTTAAGATTGCTCTTGTTATGATCAGCATCGCTCTTATTATGAACACCTTTAGTTTAGTGAGAGGCCCTTCGTTACCTGAGCGCATTCTGAGTTTGGACACGCTCTACATCAACAGTATTGGTTTGATTCTGATCTATGGCATTGTGCAAGCCAGCTCAATTAACTTTGAAGCTGCCCTGTTAATTGCCATGCTTGGTTTTGTCAGCACGGCGGCGCTCTGCAAGTATCTTTTGCGCGGCGATATCATTGAGTAAGGGATAGGGAACGAACACTATGAATTTTGCGATTGAACTTATCCTATCTCTGTTATTGCTTCTCGGAGGATCTTTAATCTTGATCGGATCCTTGGGTCTGATTCGTCTACCCGACGTTTATACCCGCTTGCATGCGCCGACCAAGGCGACCACACTCGGCATGGGAGCGATCTTGATCGCCTCTATGCTATTTACTCTGTTTGACCAAGGCTCTTTGAGTGTGCAACAGCTTTTGATCACGCTGTTTCTTTTCATAAGTGCGCCATTAACAGGACACTTATTAGCTAAAACGGCAATGCATCAACGGTTGAAACAGATCGATAAGACCAAGAATGCTGACCTGATCGAAGTAGCCCGGGATCGAAAAGCTCCCAATCACTCTTCAGATTGAGGTAACGCTAAGCTCGACGTGACCAACTGCTCACCGGCCTCTATTCGACGGTGAGTATCCTCAATCGATCGATCCTTCGGATAGATCGCTCTAGCCCGAGCTATTAGTTGTAGAGCGCCCTTTTCATCCCCGATATTTTGACGAGCAATGGCAACATCCCTATAGAGTTGAATATCCGGTATCTGCTCTAGATAGGCTTCGCCCCACTCAATAAAACCCACTACAGCATTATGATCTTGATGCTCTATCGCACCATAAAGCGAAGAGCGCATGACAAAGTACTCACCTAACTCTTTGAAGTAGACATTATTGAGCGCGAACCTCAGATGGGTTGGTTCGGTTCCACGATGTTTGTAGTACTGCATGATGCCCGTCTGCGACAACAGCGAGTGAACCAGAAAGAGCACTAGGACAGGGACAATAACCAATGGCGTGCCTTTCAATAGAGTTTTAGCACCCAGCGAGAGTTTGACGGGTTTAATACGCGTGCCGTAAGAAAACAGCAGTGCTAACAAGAGAACCAGTAGAATCCAGTGGTAGGTCGAGATGTAGAACGGCAACTCCGTTTGGGTATGCAACGCTATCGGAAAAAGCAGTGAAGTGAGCGCTAAGCCCTCACCCCATCCAAGACGGATCAACTGCAGCACTACCCCTAAAACCGCTATGCCAATTGCCAGCAATGCCACCAAGCCACCCTCATCCATCCAAAACAGCAACTCATTGTGCGGGTGGGAGAAGCGAGGGCTTCCATCAACCGCTGAAGCGTCCGTTGTCTGGTAGTAGGTAACACGCTCATTTTGAAACTCTGACTGGAAGCTACCGATAC
>CATEEE010000187.1 GCA_949499045.1 Marinobacterium sp. xm-d-530
GTAAGTTAGAAACTTACTCCTCTTCCTTCTTAGGATGCGGCATAAACAGGTTGAGCACGATGGCGCAGACTGCTGCTGGCAGTAGACCTGTTGTTAGAAGTGCTTTAACTGTGCCGTCTAGGTGTTGTAGCGCTTCTGGAACTTGCATTAGACCCAAGCCTAGCGAGAGTGATACAGCGAAGATCACCATGTTACGGCTGTTCCAATCCACATCTGCCAACATCTTCATACCTGAAGAGGCCACCATACCGAACATCACGATAACACCACCGCCCAATACTTCGATGGGCACTGTAGAGATGATCGCACCCACTTTAGGGATTAGACCACAGACAATCAGGAAGATCGCACCGATGGTTGCTACGTGACGGCTCATCATGCGCGTCATTGCAATTAGACCGACGTTTTGCGAGAACGATGTATTAGGTAGTGCACCCGCAAGAGCTGAAAGCGCGGTACCAAAACCGTCTGCGTAAGTTGCACCTTTGATCTCTTTGTCAGTTGCTTCACGATCCGCACCACCTTTAGTGATACCTGATACGTCGCCCACTGTCTCAATGGCTGAGATGAAAGACATGAGTGCGATACCGATGATTGCACCTGCACCAAATTCGATGCCGAATGGGAACAGCTGCGGTAGCGCAAAGCTTGCAGCACGACCGACATTACCGAAGCTAACCATGCCCATAAAGTAGGCCAGAACGTAACCCGCAATCAGGCCGATTAAGATAGCCGCTGAACTGATCATGCCTTTGCCGTAGAACTTAAGGCCTAGCGTCACAACTACTACAGTACCGGCAACTGTCCAGTTTTCTAACGAACCAAACTCAGGCTTACCGATTGCAGGTACACCACCTGCAGCGTACTGAATACCCACTTTTAGAAGTGAAAGACCAATCATCAAGACGATTAAACCGGTTACCAATGGAGGTAGAGCAAAACGAAGACGACCAATAAATGGAGCTAGCGCTGCTTGGAATAGACCACCGACTAGAACACCACCAGTCACCATGGCCATCGCTTCCACACCCTTACCTGCTACCAATGGGATAAGAATAGGAATGAATGCAAAACTAGTACCCTGTACGATTGGTAGACGAGCACCTACAGGGCCTGCACCAATAGTCTGAAGCAGTGTCGTTACACCCGCTAGGAGCATACACATCTGCATCATATAGATCATATTGGGGAAGTCAGGTGAATTTGAACCAAAACCAAATCCAGCTGCGCCCGCAACGATGATCGCTGGGGTGACGTTTGCGATGAACATCGCCAACACGTGTTGAATGCCTAGCGGGATTGCTAGATGCATGGGTGGGGTGTAGTTCGGGTCGCGCATCTGCGCTGCCGAAATCTTTTCATTGCTCATTATTGCCTCCAAACAACTGCTCAATGCAGCCTTCTTATTTTTGTTAGCACGCGAAGTGCCAGCTTTGCCAACCTATTGATTTAAATGAATAATTCATTAACCACTAGGTCAGAAACTTAAGCCGTTGCACTTTTAGTGTGCACCAAATTTAACCTGACGCACCATTATGCGCCAGCTTTATCCACTCGGCGCCCAAACACCTTCGCTAAATTACGATTACCCGCTGACTCATCAAGAGCCAAACGATCTTCAATATGATCCAAATGCTCACCCATTAAACGCTTCGCTAGGGCGGCATCCCCCAACTTAAGTGCATCAAGCAATCGACTGTGCTCATCTATGGCACAACGACTCCCTTCTTTAGATTGATACAGGGCAATGATCAACGAGGTTTGTGGCACGAGTGAATGTAGAAAACCCTCCAAGGGTTTATTACCAGAGAGGCGTGCTAACTGCAGATGAAACTCACCTGACAGACGAATGGCTGTCCCCTTATCAGCAGCTGCACTGCTTTTATGCTCTTGCTCGATCAACTCATAGAGTTTCTTAAATTCGCTTTTGATTGAAGAGGCGCGTTCTGCCACTTTTTCAACAATGGCTAACTCCATCAATCGACGAGCATCGAGGATCTGACGTGCATCAGAGACATCAGGCTCAGCAACAAAGGCTCCGCGATTTGGCTCAAAAACTGCTACGCGCTCATGCGCTAATCGACTAAGGGTGCGTCGTATGATCGTTCTAGAGACACCAAAGATCTCACCCAAAGACTCCTCTTTTAGACGAGTACCGGGCCAGAGTCTTTGCTCAAGTATGGCGTCAAAGATCTCCTCATAGATGTGCTGATCTTGAGTCTTGGATTTTTGACGTGTGGATTTAGGTTCAACCACAGAAGGAACTCTTATTTAGCTACCGCGGTAAGTGGAATAGCTGTAGGGTGAAATTAAAAGGGGTACATGGTAGTGCGCTTCTTCATCCGCTATACCAAAACGAATAACCACCTCATCTAAAAACGCAGGATCGGCCAGCTCAGTACCACGGCGTATAAAGTAGTCACCCGCCATAAAGTGGAGTTCATACACCCCTTTAATGCACTCACCTTTAGGGAGAATCGGTGAATCAACACGACCATCATCATTTGTGACCGCAGACACCACTTTGGTTAGCTGACCCTCTTCAACCTTAAAAAGCGTCAACTCAATCCCTTCTCCCGGACAACCATTTGCAGTGTCTAGAACATGTGTTGTTAGATAACCGTTCATTGGAATCCCTCAATATTAATTAATTATGTATACCGTTTTGTATACACAAAATCTAACTAATATAGCAATAATCGACTAAAGTCTATCGAAAATCAGTCTCTAATTGCATGATTGCTTCCTGTTTAATGCCTTTACGCTATTTACCTTACTGATGAATTGTATACAATCTATTAATCAATTTTGGAGTATTAGGTATGAATGACTACCCTCGCGATCTAGTAGGTTATGGAAAGAACCCACCTCACGCTGCCTGGCCAAATGATTCAAGAATCGCACTCTCTTTTGTACTCAATTATGAAGAGGGAGGGGAGCGCTGTATTTTGCATGGTGACTCCGAATCAGAAGCCTTTCTCTCGGAGATGCCTTCTGCTGTAGCTTTTCCAGGCCAACGTCATATGAGCATGGAATCGATCTATGAGTACGGCAGTCGTGCTGGTGTATGGCGTTTGTTAGATACTTTCCAAAAACGAAATATTCCTCTGACCATCTTCGGTGTTGCAACCGCACTAGAACGCCACCCTGATGTGACCAAAGCTTTTGTTGATGCCGGCTATGAAATCTGTTCACACGCGCTTAAATGGATTACCTACCAAGAGATGCCAATGGAACAAGAGCGTCAAGAGATGCATGAGGCCATTGAGATCATTGAACGAGTCACCGGACAACGCCCTTTGGGTTGGTATACCGGTCGAGATAGCCCCAATACTCGTCAGTTAGTCATGGAAGAAGGTGGATTCTTATACGACTCAGACTCCTACGCTGATGACCTGCCCTACTGGGTAGATGGACCCAATGGCAAACACCTCGTTGTTCCCTATACACTGGATACCAATGATATGCGCTTTGCGCAGGTACAGGGTTTCAATACCGGTGAGCATTTTTTCCAATATTTGAAAGACGCCTTCGATGTCCTCTACGCAGAGGGTGAAACATCACCTAAAATGTTGTCTATCGGCATGCACTGTCGCCTTTTAGGTCGCCCTGGACGCATTGCTGCCCTGCAGCGTTTTTTAGAATATGTTCAAAGTCATGAAAAAGTCTGGTACGCACGTCGCATCGATATTGCACGCCACTGGCACGAACACCACAAACCTGAGGTTTAATGATGAGTGCAACCTTTGCATTTGGCTCCCCTAGCGAGCTGACAAAACAAGAATTTATGGCCAAGTTTGGTGGCATTTATGAGCACTCTGCTTGGATTGCCGAGCAAGCGTATGATCAGGGGATTACATCAGAGCACGACATCATTAGCGCCCTTCACGATTTAATGGCTGATTGCTTCCTGAAAGCCAGCCATAAAGAACAGCTTGGCGTCATCCTTGCCCACCCTGATTTAGCCGGAAAAGCGGCTCGAGCTGGTGATCTAACCGCCGAATCAACTTCCGAACAAGCCAGTGCTGGGATAGATACACTAACGGAAGTGGAGTTTGCTCGCTTCACGGAGCTCAATGACGCCTACAAATTCAAATTCCAGTTTCCATTTATCATGGCCGTTAAAGGCAGCAACAAACACGCTATCCTCTCCGGATTTGAGGAACGCATCCACAATACGCCAGAGCAAGAATTTGCTCGTGCGTTAGCCGAAATTAATAAAATTGCCGCATTCCGTCTTGCCGATTTGTGAGGTTATATAGATGAACGAACAGAAACTGAAACGCTTGGTTAACCTTGCAGATGCTCGATTAGGAGCCAAAGCGACCTTTGTAACCGATGACTGGTTTGCCGAAGTAAATCGCATGCTCAACCCTGAACCACCCGTCTGGAAAGAGGGTGTTTACGATGACGCTGGTAAGTGGATGGATGGCTGGGAGTCTCGCCGCAAGCGTTTTGAAGGCTATGACTACGCCATCATTCGTCTTGGCGCACCAGGTGTGATTCAAGCTCTAGAGATTAATACCAACTTCTTCACCGGTAACTTCCCTCCCTCAGCGTCTGTCGATGTCTGTTACTCGCCAGAGCAAGATCCAGATGAGAACACCAAATGGTATACCCTACTTCCGTCTGTAGATCTTCAGGGCGACAGCGAACACCTATTTGAAGTAAACAATGACCAGCCTTGGTCGCACGTTCGCCTAAACATCTACCCAGACGGAGGCATTGCGCGTTTTCGCGTGTACGGCCGTCCATTTATCGACTGGGACTCAGTCGACGGTTCACAGAGCATCGATCTCGTATCAGCTCTGAATGGTGGTTGTGCTCTATCGTGCAGTGACGAGCACTTCGGTAAAATGGGCAACCTAACCAATCCTGGTCGCGGCGTTAATATGGGTGATGGCTGGGAAACGGCACGTCGTCGTTCACCTGGTTACGACTGGGTCATTCTGGCGCTAGGTAGCCCTGGTATTGCTGAAGAGATTGAGATCGATACCGCTCACTTTAAAGGCAATTTCCCAGACAGCTGTGATATTCAAGCCGCTTATGTACGTGGTGGATCGCCTGAGCAGATAGCCACTCAAAGCCTCTTCTGGAAAACACTACTACCCAACCAGAAACTAAGTGCCGACTCGATTCAGAAGTTCTCTGTCGATCCTGAGTTTGGACCCATTACACACGTTAAGCTAAACATTCATCCAGATGGTGGTATATCACGCTTAAGAGTCTTTGGAAAACCAACTGTTTAAGAGGGCTTTACGATGAAATCTCTGACAATAGAACCCTTAACTAAAGAAGCTTTTGAACCCTTTGGCCAAGTGATCGAGACGGAAGGTTCCGAGCACTTCCCGATTAACAACGGCTCAACGCAGCGATTTCATCAGTTGGCAACGGTCGAACTGAATCGCCTAGAGGATCAAGCCATTATCAGCATTTTCAGAGCGGATACGTTAAGTTACCCGCTCAAAATTAATATGCTAGAGCGTCACCCTCAAGGTAGCCAGGCATTTATTCCTATGGAACGCCAACGTTTTCTTATCGTCGTCGCGCCTCCTGCCGATCAACCTAACCCCAATGAGATTCGTGCTTTTATAAGCAACGGTCGTCAGGGCTTGAACTATGGAAAAGGGGTTTGGCACCACCCTATCCTAGCGCTGGAGAACGGCAGTGATTTTCTGATCGTTGATCGTAAAGGTGAAGGTAATAACTGCGACGAACACTTTTTTGCTGAAGAAGAGATCGCTCTTCTAGATGCAGACATTAACCACTTAACCGCGTAGAGGTCGATATGGATCCACATTACACAGAATGGCTCAACCTACTGGTTCGTTGGATACACATGATCGTTGGTATCGCGTGGATCGGTGCCTCGTTCTACTTTGTCTGGCTGGAGAACAACCTAAACCGCAAGAGCCCTAAAGAGGGTTTATCAGGTGATCTATGGGCGATCCACGGCGGAGGCATCTACCATCTAGAGAAGTACAAGCTTGCTCCACCAAAGATGCCAGAGAACCTGCACTGGTTTAAATGGGAAGCGTACACAACCTTCCTCTCAGGCTTCACATTGCTGGCGGTTGTCTACTATCTGAATGCTGAACTCTACCTACTGGCTCCTGGCTCTGGGCTGTCTGCATGGGAAGGCATTGCCATCAGTATCGCATCACTGATTGCAGGTTGGTTTATCTATGATTTTCTGTGTGAATCAGCACTCGGTAAACAACCAGCACTGCTAGGATTGGTTCTACTGATTCTGCTGATCATTGCGGCCTGGGCCTTTACTCAAGTCTTTAGTGGTCGAGCTGCCTATATTCATATAGGCGCTATTACCGGCACCATGATGGTGGGTAACGTATTCCGGGTCATCATGCCGGGACAGCGAGATCTTGTTGCAGCGCTTAAAGAGGGTCGCGAACCCGATCCTACACAACCGGCTCGCGCCCTACTTCGCTCGCGCCACAACAACTACCTAACGCTACCCGTTCTGTTCATCATGATCAGCAACCACTA
>CATEEE010000188.1 GCA_949499045.1 Marinobacterium sp. xm-d-530
GATCACGACAGTCGTGAACTGCTGGCGTGTAAACTCTGTGAAAAAGCGCTATCACTGGGGCAACGCATCCATATACATACCGAAAACGAATCTGATCTACATCAGCTAGATCACACTTTGTGGAATTTTAGATCGGACAGTTTTGTACCACATGCCATACTGGGAACAGAGGTTAAATCTCCTGTATCAATCGGTTGTGGTGAATTGCCTTCAGAACCCTTTGATCTGTTTATCAATCTAGGTTTAACCGCTCCAGAGGGTAGCGAATCAGCCTCACGATGCATCGAGATTGTCACTCAATCTGAAACAGTTCTTTTAGCCACAAGACACTCCTGGGCCATGCGAAAAGCAGCCGGTTGGGAGTTACATAGGCAGGATTTAAGAAAAACCAGCTAATTTGTCTGAGGCCCTTCGTAACATCATAAACCCCATGCGGTAGCTCTGTTTTATAGCCGCTTGTGAAGGTATACTTTCGACCTTTAATTTTTTGTTGAGTCACTCTCAACTTGCAAACACCTGATTAGAGATTACAGCACCTCATGGATAAGACGTATCAACCGCAGGCAATCGAGCAAAAGTGGTACCAAGACTGGGAAGAAAAGGGCTTTTTCGCACCTTCTGGTGAAGGCGATGCCTACTCAATCATGATCCCACCGCCCAACGTCACGGGCAGCTTGCACATGGGTCACGCATTCCAGCACACCCTAATGGATACGTTAATTCGATACCGTCGCATGCAGGGCCGCAATAGCCTATGGCAGGTTGGTACAGACCATGCGGGCATTGCCACGCAAATGGTGGTTGAGCGCAAATTAGCTGCTGAAACTGGCGAGAGTCGTTACGATCTTGGTCGCGATGCGTTTATTGAAAAGGTCTGGGAGTGGAAAGGCGAATCGGGTGGCACCATTACCCGTCAAATGCGTCGTCTAGGTAACTCTGTTGATTGGCCAACTGAACGTTTCACTATGGACTCTGGTTTCTACCATGCTGTTCAAGAGGTCTTTGTACGTTTATACGATGATGGCTTAATCTATCGCGGTAAACGCCTAGTCAACTGGGATCCAAAACTTCACACAGCGATCTCTGACTTAGAAGTTGAGAACCGCGAAGTGACCGGGAAAATGTGGTACATCCGCTACCCTCTCGCTGATGGTGTAACAACCAAAGAGGGTAAAGATTACATTGTCGTGGGTACTACACGCCCAGAGACATTGCTTGGTGACACCGGTGTCGCAGTTAACCCAGAAGATGATCGTTACGATAACCTAGTCGGCAAAGAGATTTTACTGCCACTCGTTGGTCGACGTATTCCCATCATTGCCGATGAACATGCCAGCATGGAGAAAGGGACTGGCTGTGTAAAAATAACACCGGCACACGATTTCAATGACTACGAAGTTGGTAAGCGTAACAAGCTACCGATGATCAACGTACTGACCCTTAACGCAGACATCCGCGACGAAGCACAAACCTTTAACTTCGATGGCAGTGTCAACAAAGAGATCGATCCAACGCTACCTGAAAAATACCGTGGCATGGAACGTTTTGCAGCACGCCGTGCCATCGTTGCTGAACTGGAAGCGCTCGACCTTCTCGTTAAGATCGAAGAGAACGCGATGACCATTCCTTACGGTGATCGTGGTGGCGTTGTCATTGAACCCATGCTTACCGATCAGTGGTTCTGTGATGCTAAGACACTGGCTAAACCAGCGATCAAAGCGGTTGAAGATGGCGACATTAAATTTGTCCCTAAACAATACGAAAACATGTACTTTGCCTGGATGCGTGACATCCAAGATTGGTGTATCTCACGTCAGTTATGGTGGGGGCACCGGATTCCTGCATTTTATGACGCACAAGGTAATGTCTACGTTGCTAACTCAGCTGAAGCAGCCCGTGAAAAATACAATTTGGCAGCCGATTTAGAGCTTAACCAAGATGATGACGTCCTTGATACCTGGTTCAGCTCAGCGCTTTGGACTTTTGGAACTCTAGGCTGGCCTGAAAACACAGAACGTTTGAAAACCTTCCACCCTACCGACACGCTTGTGACCGGTTTTGACATCATCTTCTTCTGGGTTGCTCGCATGATTATGATGACCATGCACTTCATGAAAGACGAAAATGGCAAACCACAAGTACCCTTTAAAAATGTCTACGTAACCGGTCTTATCCGTGATGAGAGTGGCGATAAGATGTCAAAATCGAAAGGTAACGTGTTAGACCCTCTCGATATGATCGATGGCATTTCGCTGGAAGATCTACTAGAAAAACGTACCGGCAATATGATGCAACCTCAGCTAGCCGAGAAAATTGGCAAGCGCACTGAGAAGCAGTTCCCTGAAGGCATTACTCCGCACGGTACCGATGCACTGCGCTTTACTCTTGCGGCACTCGCTTCGACGGGTCGCGATATCAACTGGGACATGAAACGCCTAGAAGGTTACCGTAATTTCTGTAACAAGCTCTGGAACGCTGCCCGCTATGTCATGATGAACACCGAGGGTGAAGATTGTGGTAACAATCAAGAGCCTGTGGAACTTTCACTCGCTGACCGCTGGATCATTAGTCAGTTGCAGCGCACTGAGGCAACCGTCACTAAACAGCTTGACGAGTACCGCTTTGACCTTGCTGCACAGACACTCTACGACTTCATCTGGAACCAGTACTGCGACTGGTACCTAGAACTGTCAAAGCCGGTACTATGGGACGAGCAAGCCTCTGAAGCGGCTAAGCGTGGCACACGTCGCACTCTGGTTCGCGTTCTTGAGTCAATCCTGCGCTTGAGTCACCCAATTATGCCATTCATCACTGAAGAGATCTGGCAGACCATCAAGGGACTGGCCGGTGTTGAAGGTGACACACTGATGCTTAAGGCCTTCCCTGTCGCATCAGAAGATAAGATCGACGAGCAAGCAGAAGCTGATATTGAGTGGCTTAAAGGTGTGATCACAGCGGTTCGAAACATTCGTGGTGAGATGAAAATTGCACCATCACAGGATCTTGAACTTCTGCTAGCTAACTGCAGCAGTGAAGACTCTCGCCGTTTAGCTGAGAACCAAACCTTCTTAATGAAGCTCGCGAAACTGAGCAACATTACGACGCTCAATGAGAGTGATGAAAAGCCACTTGCTGCGACACAACTGGTTGGCGCTATGGAACTTCTCGTTCCGATGGCTGATCTGATCGATAAAGAGGCAGAGATGGCTCGCTTGGAGAAAGAGATCGATCGACTTCAAGGTGAAATTGATCGCGTTGATAAGAAACTCTCTAACGAGAAGTTTGTTGCTAACGCGCCTGAGGCCGTTGTGACTAAAGAGCGAGCTAAGGCTGATGATGCAGCACGCTCTAAAGTTCAACTAGAGAAACAGTTAGAGTCGATTAAAAATCTTTAATCGAAGTCGATAATAAAAAGGGGCTCAGTCTTAGATTGCGCCCCTTTTTTATGTCTCTTCAGTTAGTTCTACACCCTTATATTCAAGAGCCAAAATCGCCGATTTAAAGGTCTCTGATAGAGCCAATTCGACCGATAGCGTTTTCTCAACCATCTCTGTATAGCTAGCCGATAACTCTTCAGCTGCCGCTGCAGTGACTATCTGTTGAATATCAGCCTCAAGCTCATAAGGGTAACGAATCTGGTACTCAAACTTAGGAGCACATTCAATGGTCGGCAGATGCTCTGACAGCTCACTAACAGAGGCACCATAGGCTCTAATTAACCCACCTGCTCCCAATTTGGTGCCACCAAAGTAACGCGTAACGACAACGCCGATGTCCCCCAAATTCTTATGCATAAGAATGTTGAGCATAGGCTTACCCGCTGTACCACTGGGCTCGCCGTCATCACTTGACCCTGCGGCCTTAGGAGACTGAGGTGCGCCTAATATATAGGCTAAACAGTGGTGACTTGCTTTAGGGTGCTGACGCTGCATCTCTGATTGCAATTGATAGAGAGCATCTGTCGAACCAAGAGGGATAGCAGTCGCTATGAAACGACTTTTTTTAACTTCGATTTCATATTCGAATCGATCGATTGGGGAGAGGTAAGCAGCCATAAGCCTCCTTAAAGAAGAGGCTTAGACTACTGACATGAAGAGGAATGTAAAGTGATTACTGATTCTGATCTTCGTTCATCAGGTTCTTCACTTTGAAGAAACCCCAAGTCATCACACCTGCCATAGCAGCCACACCTAGAAGACTTGGCCAAACTGTTTCAAAAGTGTATGCATCAATACCGAACATTTAGTTACTCCTACTTATCAAGTTTCAATAACTGTAACTCGAAGGCAGCAACAATATATTGATATAACTCAAGCTAGCAGAACTGTATCAAGAACATTCGGATTTAAGAGTGTCTGTTTTATAGCCATTAGCAATATTACTCGGCTAATTCGGCTAGCTCCTCTTCAGTTGCCATTCGAACATCAATCACCTCAACGTCAAAGTTTAAATCCTGTCCTGCAAACGGGTGATTAAGATCCACCTTCACCTCACGGATATCAATTTCAGACACACGTCCCAAGCGCGGCTCGCCATCTTCATCCTCAAGCTGAACCAACATCCCCTTTTGCAAGCCTGGCATCTCAGCAAAGGCTTCACGAGGAAGAACGTCGAACATCTCTTCATCGCGCTCACCATAACCACGCCCTGCTTCTACTAAGACCTGAAAATGATCGCCAGCCGACCGCCCCTCTAACGCCTCTTCAAGACCCGGTACTAGCATGCTGTAACCGTGTACGTAGGTAAGCGGCTCATCATTTCGCGAACCATCTTTAACCTCGCTCTCGTCACTTACAATGGCGTAGTGAAAGGTGACGTAGGCATCTTTACAAATATTCATTTTTCCAAAATCCTTAAGGTTGAAGGCGGGTAATGACCCAACCTGTATCTGATGGTTCAAAACTGAAACGATCGTGCAGACGACTTTCACGCCCCTGCCAAAATTCAAAGCGCGAAGGTACAAGTCGATAACCACCCCAGTTATCTGGGCAAGCAACCTCCGTCATTTTCGCCAGCTCATTGACCGCTTGTTCAAGCACAGACCGAGATTCGACTGGCTGACTTTGCTGAGACACCGAGGCACTTCTCTGGCTACCCACTGGTCGAGAGTGAAAATAGGTCTCACTCTCAATGCGATCAATCTTTTCGACTCGTCCGCGAATACGAACTTGACGCTCCAACATCGGCCAGTAAAAAAGCAGTTCTGCTTGCGGATTGGCTGCAAGCTGCTCACCTTTCTCACTCGAGTAGTTGGTAAACCAGATAAATCCCTCTGAGCTAAACTCTTTTAATAAAACAATGCGCGCACTGGGCATACCTGATTGATCCGCAGTCGCCAGAGTCATAGAGGTAGCATCTTTAGGATCAACAGCTAAAGCATCCTGCATCCATGCATCAAACTGCTGAATCGGATCTCTGACTAAATTATCTTCATGGAGACCTGCCGCGAGGTATTCACGACGCACATCACTTAATTGGGTTGTCGACATCGAAACTCCTATCATTCAGATATTCGAGCGTTATAATCTAATTGTATTATTACCGGTATCTCATCAGGATCCCAGCTGAAATGGCTAGAACTGCACAAATAGTGACGCTCATCATGACACTCGCTCTAAGCGGCTGTGTCGGAGTTCAGAATAAAGAGCTACGTCTGCAGAATCTGGCCAAGTCTGAAGTCGATATGATCGTTGATCAACACATCAAGACGATCAACGCGATGAGCCGAGAGCTCACCATCAAACTCTACAAGCGCAACCCACGTGAGCTCAAAAAAGCGGCCGCAGGCACTAACGTTGAGACGCGTTTAAAACAGCTATTGAGTTACCCCAGACCAATCAGCCATCCAGAACTCAATAATCTTTACGGTGTTGATGCACTCAAAATGGCGTTTGATGAGGAGTATCAGGGGGATCGTGTATTCGCTCTAATGGTTGCGATCACCGGCATGGTTCACGCATCGTACAACTACCGTGAAGAGTTCTTTATGCTCAACGAGATCGATTCACAGAAACTCTACAACTCGGCGCGTAACCTAGAGAAGATCGCTTGGCAACTGCACAACTTCAAAACCTCAAGTGGTGAACTGTTCATTCTGACTGACAGTATGAATGAAGGTGTCATCAACCTCAGCTATGAGAGACTCTTTGGAAAGATGATCGCAACGCAGGATATGCTCGCTGAAATTGTTGCGAAGACAACCGATCGAACCATCAATCGCATTGTTCTAAGCGTCGCTACGGCACCTTTTCTTCCAATTTAAGGCAGTATAATTTTTTCGATTTTGTGGTTGGCATTCAGTGCTAAAGTGATGTCTGCTCGTGTCGGAATCTCATCGAGCATCCATCGCGTCAATCGCTCATAGTGCGCTATAAAGCGTGTAATCTCTGTTCCATCCATGATCCGAAGAGGGTCTGCAGGAGCTATTTCGTCATAAAGCAATGAGGCTCTATCTTTTAGCTTCTGCTCTTGAACCGTGCGCCAATCATATACCGCCTGCATGTTGGGCACTTTTAGCATGACGAGCATATCTAGGAAGCCAAACAACTCCTGATAGGAAGTTGCCAGCTGTTGATTAACATAATGACGCCAAGTCCCCTCAGGGTCTTCGAGCGTCTCTAACTCATTAATGGGTAATGAGAGACTCTCTTCAGGCTCAGCTATCCCCCCTACACACCAACCATCAAAAATAATGACATCCGCTGACCCATGCCACTCATGCCACATCTGCTCTGGTACACGCTCATCAGTCGATTTATCAAAGATTGGAATACGAGTCAGGTCATCAGGCCCAGCCTGTTTGAGTCTATTTAACAGCTGCTTACCCAGCTCAACATCATGAGTGCCGGGTACTCCACGAGTTTTTAGCAAAGGGTGAATGGATTGAGCCAGAGAATCTCGTTCAGCACGTGTTAAATAGAGATCATCAATCGAAAAGCCCGTCACTTTTAATCCAAAACCTTCGGTGAGTATCACCTCTAGTAAGTTATAAAGCGTCGCTTTCCCTGCGCCTTGGGCACCATTGATACCAACAACCAAAGGCGCACCTGGCGTTAGTCGATCCAAAATCGAACAAGCAACTGGCACATAGATCTGTTCAAACAACTCCTGCAAACCAAGGTCGACATCTAACGATTCGACGGTCGGCGCAAACGCCTGAGTGACAGCTTCTAAAGCTGTAGCTCTCATCTCCGGCGTACCAGGCAGCCTATGTTTAGGCCAGGTCACTACGCTGCCCATTAGAGATCACTCCTTTGCAGAAACTCTGTAATCGCTTGCACTTCACGGGGTGTCATAAGAGGTGGTGCGTGCCCAAGCCCCTCCAACTGCAATAACTCCAAATCAGGTTTGAGTTCGCGCATCAAATCCACAACATCTTGCGTCAACAGATCAGATGCGGTGCCATGAATCAGCATCTGCGGGCACTCAATCGCCTGCCAGAGAGGCATAAGGTTTATATCTTCATTGGAGCCTGAAGAAACATTCACTGCAATGGCTGGATCATAGTGCAGATGCAGACCATCATCAGCCTGTCTAGAACCATATTGAGCCACCCGCTGCCATTGCGCTTCGGTTAGGTCACGAAAACTTGGATAGGTCTGTTTGATGTGATCAATCAGCGCCTGTTGATCAGCAAACACTGGGTCTTTAACGTAAGCAGCAATACGCTGCAAGGACGCTTTGGGTATGTGACAACCCACATCATTCAAAACGAGCTTCTTAATATCGGCCATTTCCAGGCTATCCGCAGCCATTGCCAAAATCCCACCCAGTGAGGTTCCAACCCAATAGACAGGCAGGTTACCTAAAATATTCAAAACCGCAGCGATCGCAGGCAAATAATTCTCTGGACGGTACTGTTCAGACTGCTTCAACCAGTCACTCTGACCACGTCCGGGCAGATCAATAGCGACACATAGAAAGTCTTCACTCAGCGCTGCAATCAACTCGTCAAAGTCACGACTACGGCCTAACAATCCGTGAACACAAAACAGAGCTTTCTCAGCCGAGGCAGAACCGCTCTGCCAATAAGCAACTCGATATTCTTCACCGTCAAGATTATAGGTAGTCGATTTTAATTCCATGAGCTCTCATACGTTGAGTAAAGTTTTGTAAAATCTTGCCTGATCTCAATGAAACGGTCCAGTTTCACTGTGCGAACGTAGATCTCAACCGGTATACTTATGATCACCTTAATTAAACTTCGTAGGGAGAAAAGCCTCCGTGAAACGGTTACTTAAATGGCTTCTACCAATCATTATTCTTGGCATCGCTGTTGCGGGATTCATGTCGTTAAAATCAAGCAAACCTAAGATGCCACCCAAACCGATCACAGAACGATCTTGGAGTGTCAATGCGATTGCCGCTTCACCTCAATCGATTGCACCAGAGATTGAGCTCTATGCTGAAGTTGAAAACCCACGCCAGGTGGTTCTGCGTGCATCCATTGCTGCTGATGTTCAAACGGTCGAAGTGCGTGAAGGTTCCGCGATTAAAAAGGGCGATCTTCTCATCCAATTAGACACCCGTGATATCGATCTTCAAATCGCTCAGCAACGTGCCCAAATAGATGCTTTAAAAGCACAACTTTTAGCTGAACTGCTTCGTTATGAAACCGATAAAAAGGCATTAGCCATTGAAGAAGAGATGCTCGTGATCGCTCAACGCTCGCAACAGCGCCAGTTAGATCTTTCAGATAAAAAGCTAGCCAGCCAAGAGCAGCTCGATACCGCTGAAATGAACGCTCAGCAGCGCCAATTGAGTCTTGTCTCTCGTAAGCAATCTCTGGCCGATCACCCTAACCGTGTTGCTCAGCTTAAAGCGTCAATCGCCCAATCACAGGCACAGTTAGACAAGTCACTGCTTGATCGGGAGCGTGCTTTCGTAAAAGCGCCCTTTGATGGTCGTGCAACCAAGATCTCAATTGCAGAAGGTGATCGTTTAAGAGCCAATGATACGCTGGCCTCTGTCTATCCAAATTCAGATCTTGAGGTTCGGGCTCAACTACCAAGCCGGGCGTTGGCGCTTATCAAGGGTCAATCGTCGCTGTCTGATCTTGAAGCCGTTGCCAAGATTGATGGTCAGCAGTTCCAACTTGAGCTTGATCGCCTCAGTGCCGAAGTAGCCAATGGCTCGACCGGTGTAGATGGTCTGTTCCGTTTTGTCGATTCCGATTACTTACCCGAGCCTGGCCGTACGATCAGCGTTGCACTGACGCTACCTGAGCTGAGTGAAGTCATTGCACTGCCACCTGTGGCTCTATACGGCACAGATCGCATCTATCGTGTAACCGACTCTCGACTCGAAGCAGTGACGGTAAACCACCTAGGCTATCGTACCAACTCAAATGATCAACGAGAGATTTTGATCAAGAGTGATCAACTCAACGCGGGCGACAAAATCATTACAACCCAGCTACCCAACGCGGTCAGCGGCATGTTGGTTGAGGTGAAGCAGTGAGTCAGGCTACCGGTCTAAAAGGGTTTGTCAGCCTGTTTACGACCCATAGGGTTGCAGCAAACCTGTTAATGATCCTGATGTTGGCAGCCGGGCTATTGGGCCTTAACCGTCTTAACATCCAGTTCTTTCCAACCTTTGA
>CATEEE010000189.1 GCA_949499045.1 Marinobacterium sp. xm-d-530
CAGCAAAGCCCAATCGAGCCTGTGCAGGTACTAGAGAGCGAACCCGTTCTTGTTCAGCGTACCGAACCCAAAGTTAAGCCTGAGTGGGATGAAGCCCCGATTAAATCGGTGCTTCTTGAACTTGAGAAAGATCCGAAAAAAGCAGATTTGTGGGAAATTACCCGCAACAACATGCGACTCAACCACAATCTGGACAAAAAAGTCGTTCAACAGCACATCGACTGGTATGTTGAGCACGACAAATACCTAAACCGATTAACAGGCCGAGCATCTCGTTATTATCACTTTGTACTGCATGAGGTTATTAAACGAGGGATGCCTGCAGAGATAGCCTTGATCCCTGCAGTTGAATCCTCTTACGATCCCTTTGCCAAATCACCCGCTAAGGCCTCTGGTGCATGGCAGTTCATGCCAGCGACCGGTGACCACTTTGGTCTTAAGCGTAATTGGTGGTACGACGGTCGTCGCGACATTGTTGCATCGACACACGCAGCACTGGACTATTTAGAGTATCTACATGACTACCTCGACGGGGATTGGTTGTTGGCTATGGCAGCGTACAACGCTGGCGAAGGCACCGTTGGTCGTGCAGTAAAGCGCAATAAAAAAGCGGGCAAACCAACCGACTTTTGGAATCTAAAACTGCCGCGTGAAACACGACATTATGTGCCAAAAATTCTTGCGATCTCAGAGGTATTCAAACACCCAGAGAAACACGGCCTAGCATTGGCACCACTGGCAGACAAACCCTACTTTGAGATCGTTGATACCGGTGGTCAGATCGATCTGTCTCGTGCTGCTGAGTTAAGTGGCGTCGATCTCGATGAGATCTACAAACTTAATGCTGGATTTTCACAGTGGGCTACCGACCCAGAAGGACCACATCAATTATTGATTCCAGTTGATAATGCGGCGCGCTTTAAAACCGAACTCGCATCTCTCGCCCCTACTGACCGCGTGAACTGGGCTCGTTACGAAGTTAAACCAGGCGATAGTTTGTCGGTGATTGCAAAACGCTTTAACACCAATATCTCGACCATACAGACCTCGAATGATTTGAAGGGTTCTTTAATCCGAGTAGGCCAATCACTCCTAATTCCATCGGCATTAGTGGACGCTAGTCAGTACCGCCTGAGTGCTAATCAACGTAGCACGGCCAGTATTCGCAAAAGCGCACCGGCTGGCAGCAAAAAGGTTCTGCACACGGTTAAGTCAGGTGATTCACTGTGGAAGATAGCGAAACTCTATGGTGTTGATCATAAGTCGATTGCACGCTGGAACAACTTTGGCACCTCTAAGACTCTGAAAATTGGTGAGCGCCTGGCCATTTTCAAAGCCGACGCCCAAGCCTCCAATGCCGCACAATACCTTGTTCGCAAAGGGGATAACTTGAGTGTCATTGCACAACGTCACAATATCAGCGTTCAACAACTGCTTAAATGGAATGACATTAGCATCGATACTCTATTAATGCCGGGCCAACCACTGCGCGTTAAACAGCCTGAGCAGGGGTAATGGATACCCTTGGTATCGCGATCATCGTGATTTCGGTAGTTCTAGCCGTTGTCTTTAAAGTGGTTGTGATGAAGCGTATTCGCGAGTGGATTGATCAGGATCTGATTCGCAGCCTCTCCATGGGCGATCAAACTAAACTGGCTCAACTGATCGAGCTTGACCAGAACCTCAAGAGCCAAGAGACACCTCGCGGCGAACGTCATCA
>CATEEE010000190.1 GCA_949499045.1 Marinobacterium sp. xm-d-530
GTGAGTCTATCGTTGATATCACCACTATTTCGCACGCCATGGTCATCCTTGCAGCGCTAGTAATGAGCATAATGGGGGGGCGAGTCTTTCCCATGTTCACTGCCAACGGAACAAAGACACCTCGGGTTAACTCGATTGGGTGGTTAGAGCAACTTTCGATTCTAAGCATTGTGATTGTGTTTATTACAACTTTGGCTCAAAACTTTGTACCGACCACTCTTAGCATTGCTGTTCTATTCGTGGCAGGGATTTCAAATCTATTTAGGGCTTTGCGATGGAGGCTATGGGTGACGTTGCAGGTCCCACTAGTATGGTCCTTACATCTTAGTTACTTAGCTATGAGTCTAGGTTTTATTCTACTCGCCTTGGCGAAAATGAATTTGATACCAAGTGTTTCAATTGGTTTTCATACGATCACGGTTGGCGGGATGGGGCTTATGATCTTATCGATGATATCGAGAGTTTCATTAGGCCATACTGGACGACTTATTAAGGCTAATGTTTGGGTTACTTGTTCCTTATTAGCCCTTAGTTTTGCTGCGATTGACCGCGTTACAGGGTCATTACTCGGCATGGAATATTCAATAGTTATAGCGTCATCAGCTCTTCTTTGGAGTATAGGTTTTTTGATTTTTGTGTTTGCCTATGTACGAATTTTATTCTCTGAAAATATGTCGCGATGATGTTGAAATGATCCTTGAAACGCGGGTTATTAATTTAACGTGAGTGTCTCAAATGGGTCGTGAATAGCCGTCCAGCCCTAATTTAAAGCGGACGGATCAGGTATCACTAGGTATTTGGTTATCCGTCCGTTAATGGTTCTAGAATGTGGTTGTATCCAAGCCAGTAATCAGAGGATCTAGGACACTGTATGCAACCACTTATTCAAACACCGAACCTAGGTCCAGTATCAATATCGAAGCACGTCGTCAGGTACTTCATTAAAGAGCAGGCTGACGGTGATGAAACAACCGCCACGAATGACGCTATACGTATTTTACAAAGTGCAGAGATAGATCAGCTAGTAATACCTGTACCCTCACCAGGGCTCGAGTTCTGGGTACATCAATCAAGTTCTTTGGTATTTACTGCGCTGCCTAAGGATGGATACAAGCTAGTTTCCATGGTGATCAAGAGGGACATGTCTGACTTTGTATTCGACAAAGAGTAGCTGCTAGTTAGCTGTACTTTCATGTACGTCAAAACATGTTCTGTGTAGAGGCTTGTATGTAAAGGTTCTTGGATGGGAACTTGAGAACTAGGTGTATGGTGGTGTAGGTATAAAGAAGGTGTGTGGACAATACACACTTGATAGGCCGCGCACAATTGCGCAGTGGGTATTGGAAAAACCAAGGTTTGTTTATGTCTTGCGCACTGCGTTTAGTTGCCGCTTGTTAGATTTTTACAGCCAAACAAAAAATGTTCCACTTTTACTTAAACATTATAAAAGTAAAACAAATCAGGGTTTATTAAAGTAAAACCTCTCTGGTTTGCCTTCTGGCTTTGCTAACGTAAATCCAAGCTCGTCTAATCGATTTTTGAAATATCCGCTCTTTAACCAGCGGGTCATCGTCGAAGCGCGCACTTCATAATCGTTGCAGAATTCGCTTCTAGATACCGAGGCACGCGTTTGCGATAACGCTACAAGATGTTCAATGGCCTGCTCTTTCTTTTGATTGGGTTTCGATAGAGTGGACTTCGGTATGGTAGTTTTCGGTTTCCACTCAACAATTTTTGCTTCGGGAAACTGATCTTCGAATAGCTTTATGACCTGTTTGCTCCCATCGTGAACGTCTTGAAACAAATAAATTGAGGCGGATTTGCAATCTGATTCATCAGTATTAATGATACGGGCACAACACCGCATTGCCCCTTGAACTAGGTCGTCTGCTATTTCAGACCGCTGAAGCATTTTCAAATTGTCTGGCGTTACATGCTTCATGACTCGCACATCTGAAGTTCCCATGCTAGAGATATTAAACAACTTGGATACTAACTCTTCCTCGGGCAGCCTCAGCCAGCCAATCAGAATTACCTTATTGCAATCTCTCCAATCATTACGACCGACATGCTGACCCCAGTTAGTGAAGACTACACGGTCATCATCAACAAACTCATCTTCAAGGTTTGACAAAAACCCTTTAAATGAGATGACTAGCAGCTTGTCATCCTCCCCTAGGATTTCTCTAATAATGTTTCCGTAAAATTTAGCATTGGCATCGGCAACTTCAATGCTTTTCTGGAACACCGCTGTTGCAGATTGCGGGATTCCTTGCGCTTTATAAATGATAAGATTTTTGTATTTTCTGATCTTTGGCGCTGCAATGATATCAATGTTTGAATTGCTGGAAGATGCCTGCTTGAAGAAGCTGTTGAGCTCAGCTGTTGCATCAAGCACTACAGCTGTTCCAAACTGATTGAAGATACTTTTTGAAAGATAGAGATCCCTCTTGTAGGTAGCGAATTCTCCATACACTTCATCGCCTGAAGAATTAATGACGTTTTCGTCTATTTGTTTTGGTTTAGTTACATCAATCAGTAGATTAAGTGTATCAACAACTTCGTTTTTCACCTCCCGGATGTTGGAGACCTTCGATCCTTTGAGGAGACCTATCTCATCATTTATCTCATCTAACCTGTCTGCAACGGCTTTGGATACCGATTCGAAGTCAACCAAAGTTGATAGACTTTTATCTTCGAGTTTGGGCTCAATTGAGAGTTTATCGATAAATGAAGCCCTTCCTTCCGAATCTTCCTCATTAATCACATCCAGAATGGCCTGAATTGCTTTAAGTTGCTTATGAACGTTATGGTCATCTTTAAAACGTGGGGAGTATTTGGCGGTATGAGCAAGAAAATTCCTAAGACCCTCTAGTTTGTCAAACTTCAGAAATCGCTTAGATAAGAAAGATAACCTCTCATCAATCACAACCAAATCACGGACTTTCTTAGATTGCTCAGGTGATTGTTGATAATACTTGAACCAACTGTCTTCAGCATATTGTTGCTGAAGGAACATTGCATGCGTGACTACAAGACATTGAGCATTCGATGTTGAAAGCATCTCTACATCTGTGATTTGGTCCGAGTTGTGAGTTTTTTTGCTTGCAGAAAACCTTGCGTATCCAGGCTGGTTCCTAAGAGAGTTGATCATAGAACAGTACTCTTCTGCTTCTTTGATAGTGTTAACAACAATCAGAGAGGACTCTTTACCTAGCATTGCTACGTAGTGTTGAACTGAAACCGATTTACCAATGCCAGTCTGTGCAGGGTAGATGAGTATGTTCTTGCGGTTAAGATAACCCCCTATTATGGGGTTACTGATTGAATAGTTCAGAAGCTTGCAAAGCTTCTCAATAACATCTGGAACTTCTTTAGAGAAAAATCCACCATGCTGGGTGAGGAACGCTTTCACCTTATTGGTTAACAACACCGGATCAACAGGTGTTGTGGACGATAGTAACTCTTGATCAACCCGTTTTACTCTGCATTCTCTAGTTTTATGGCTCATCTTCGGACCCGATTTTTGTTCCATTTTTACTATATAGAACATTAATAGAAACAAATACATTACGCCAAGTAATTTACTGAATCACAGACTTCCGCCAATCTCTCAACTGTATACCGATGAGTGTAGCGGTCAGTAACGCCACCCCCAGTCATGGAGTGACCAACATATTGCTGTACCAAGCTAGTAGACACCCCTGCCATCCTCGCCTTTGTAATAAAAGTATGACGTAAAGAGTGAAATACCAAACGGTCTCCGTATGCATCTGTAGCGTTTGTTATCAAAGAGCCGAACAGATCTGTCACCCGATTCGGGTTACGATATGCAGTCTCAAATATTCTCTCCTGCTCAATGCTCCCTAGATACTTCAAAAACCCAGATTCCATAAGCTCTCGACTTAGAGGTACAATCCTGACAGCAGAGGAAGTCTTACCTTCAGTGATTCGGAAATAAGTTCTTTTAGAGTCACTACAAACACCAAAATCAGCTCTTGTTAAACCCGCAATCTCCGACCTTCGTGCGCCGGTATACGCACCTAACATTGCAAACCAATAGAACCACTCAGGTTTAGTTTTTGCGTCACGCAGGATTTCAGTCACTTCCAAATCAGAAAAAGCACCAAACCTTTTAACTTCAACTTTATATTTAACTCGATCGGTTGGTGATGAAGACAGGATCTTGGCCTTTTTAACCAAGTACTCAGAAAACAAACCAATCATCACCTTCAAATGCTCTTTTACTGTTTTGTCTGAAATTCGTTGCTCAGGAGGAACATCAAGACCAACTGTATCCTCCAGTAACATAGAACTGTATGGCTTACGATTTCTTTGCGGGAGTTTAGCTATTGACGATAGAGCCTGCTCAATATCCTCTTGACGGTATGAGTCTACTGGCTGGTCTCCAAGAAATAACAGAATGTTCAAGAACATCTGTTCAACATTTTTTCTGCGCTTATCTTTCCAACTTTTACTTTTAATATATCGATCCCAGGCTTCGGTTAACTTCATGCATCTAGGGGGTTGATACAAAAACAAGTTTGTTTCATTTTGCGAAGCGTGAATGGCTGACGATCTTAATTGATCATAAAGGGATTCTAGGTCTTTTACTGATGATGCCAGTGGAATTTGTTCTAAAAGCGACCAGAAAACTCCTAAACGGCTCACTGCAAGAGATTTAGAATTAGTCCTAAGACTTTGCTTTATCTGACTAGGAATACGCGGAGAGAGACTTCTATGCCCCTGTGGAGGAATATACCTGAAGTAGAAAGTTTCATTCAGTCGAAACAGGTATCTAACACCTGTCGACTGTAATGAATGCCTTCTTCGCTTAGATTTTTGTACCACCTTAAGTCCAACTCAACATTATAACGCCATAGAAAACACGTAAAATATTGAATAGAAAAGCAAAAAATCCAAGCAAATAAAAAGTTGAGTCTTTCGATAAGCCGGGTTCTGTCGTGGACAGTCATTCATCTAGGATTAGGATCGCTCCTAATCTCCAGCGACCTACCCGGACCTAGCGTGGGCCACGCCTAACAGGTCCCTATTTGGTCTTGCTCCGAGTGGGGTTTACCATCGCCGTGGAGTGTTGCCACCCACGCGGTGCGCTCTTACCGCACCTTTTCAACCTTACCGGCGCCGAAGCGCTTAGGCGGTATACTTTCTGCTGCACTTTCCGTCGGCTCACGCCGCCCAGACGTTATCTGGCACTTTGCCCTATGGAGCCCGGACTTTCCTCCCCTCTGCAAGCAGAGCGGCGACTGTCTAAAAGACTCAAGATAGAGCATAGCACGCTTCGAAACGGCCCCCTAGGAAATTAGCTGCTGATAGAGCTCTTTTTTTCCTACACCCGTGATCTCTGATGTGATGGCAGCCGCTTTTTTGGGTGGCAATTCAGCGGCCAAGAGATTCAGTACTCGAAGCGTCTCTTCGTTTAAAGAGCCCTCCTCTTTGACAGCCCCTTCAACCATCACGACAAACTCGCCTCGTTGTTGATTAGTGTCTGCCAACATCCACTCAATAAGCTCGATAACAGGGGCAGAGTGAATGGTCTCAAACGTCTTGGTGATCTCACGAGCCACGCCCACTCGTCGCTGATCGCCGAAGACACTCTGCATATCTTTTAGCGAGTCGACGATACGATGGGTCGATTCATAAAAAACCAGCGTCTCTTCACGATCAGACAACTGCTCTAACGCTTTGACTCGAGCGCCCGTTTTAGCAGGAAGAAAACCGATAAATGAGAAGCGATCAGAGGGCATGCCAGAGGCACTTAAAGCGGCAACAAAGGCACAGCATCCAGGTATGGGTGATACGGTGTATCCAGCCTCTTTAACAGCCCGCACCAGAACAAAACCAGGGTCCGAGATTAGCGGGGTCCCTGCATCAGACACTAGAGCAACACTCTTTCCAGTTGATAACTGATCGATAATCATTCCCGCCCGTTGACGCTCATTGTGATCATGTACTGATATCAAGTTCGCTTTAATGTTAAAGTGCTGCAAGAGCTTTCCTGTATGGCGAGTATCCTCTGCCGCGACAAGGTCAACATCGGTTAACACTTGCTGCGCACGAGGCGTAAGGTCCGCAAGATTTCCAATGGGCGTTGCCACAACATACAGGGTAGGCAAAGACATATGATATCCATCCGATTTGAGTTACAGGGTGTGGACTATAACATGAGCAACGCATTGAAGTTGTTAGGAAGAAGCGCAATATTAGCTTTACTGGTGGCAGGCTGTACTCCGCAACCAGATAAACCAACCGTCATAGATAAAACCCAGGCTTCGCCAAAACAGGCAGCCACGGCTGCAGAAATTTTGCTGCAAGCGATCAACGCTCGTGGTGACCAAGCAGCCGCACTTCGCCTGAAAGCCGCAAACCTGCTGTTTGAACAGCAACGTTTCAAAGAAGCGGCTAATAGCCTATCGATCATCAACCTTGCAGGCATTAATAGTAACAACGCATTCAACGTCGTACAGTTAGAATCGAAAGCTTACCTAAAGCTGGGCGATACTGAGTCAGCCCTAAATCGATTAACGGATCAAAATTTCCCAATACTCAACAGTGATCAGCGTGTTGAGATCGCACGGCTCAAAGCAGACATTTTCGAACTGCAAAGCAACCCTCTTAGTGCTGTTTTATCTCTAAGTGAACTTAACGAGCTCTCGCTTGATCAGCAGCAGAGCATTAACGACCAAATCTGGACACTGATTAACCAAGTCGATAATGAGACGCTGGTCGCTGCCAACTTCTCAAACTACGGATTTGTCACCCAAGGATGGATTGAATTAGCGCTGCAACTAGCCCCTATCAATGACTTAACAACCCAACGCGAAGTCGCTTCACAATGGCGAACCCTTTGGGATAAGCACCCTGCTAGTAACACTCCACCAGCAGCGCTTTCTTATTTACTCGATGGCGAAGTAATTTCTGCTCAACGTATTCTGGTTGCTCTACCGTTCAGTGGCCCCTTGGCGGAGCCGGCTCGAATCATTTCAGAGGGTGTTATTGCTGCACTTAAATCACGTTCACAACGTGGGCTTGAGACGCCTGAGTTAGTGAGTATTGATACTGAGGGAGCCAATGCTGAGACCATCATCGCCTTCGCAATAGAGCAGCAAGTTGATCTAGTGATTGGCCCATTGCGGGGCAAATTGATTGATGAACTGGGAAGCAGCAACAATCTACCGGTACCTTTTATCGTCTTTAACCGAACTGACCGACTGACTAATAACCTATTTCAACTTGATTTAGGCTCAGACCAAGAGATCAAACAGATCGTCACCAGAGCGACCCTAGAAGGAAATAAACGCTTTGCCCTAATCACCCCAGCAGCTGCATGGGGCGCTCGTTTAGCGGATGATTTCAAAAAGAACCTTGAATCTACCGGTGCTGAAGCGGTTACTGAATTGAGCTATGAGCTCAACGGCGATCTATCAAGTCAAGTTAGCCAGTTACTCAATACGGATCAGAGCACGGAACGATACAACGCGATAAAAAAACTATTAGGCGAGTCGCTCGAGTTTGATGAACGTCCAAGACGTGACATTGATGCGATTCTGTTAGCTGCTCAACCACAGGATGCACGTCAACTGACGCCCATGCTAGCGTTCCATTTTGCGGGTAAATATCCGGTTTATGCGACATCTCACCACTTTGAAGGCAACTTCAATGAAACAAGGGACGTCGACCTCAATCGCATCCAATTCCCAGACCAACCCTGGTTACTTCAGCCAACAACCGCTTTAAACCTATCACTAGCCCTCGAGAGACCCGACAGCGCGAGTCGACTCGGACGCCTCTACGCGCTCGGTTCAGATGCGGTCAAAGTCTACCCATTCCTCAGTCAGCTTAAGAACTCAGCTGAGCTCACCGTGCAGGGGGAGACTGGCCGATTGAGCCTAGACCCATCTGGGCGATTCAATCGCGAATTACTTTGGGCTCAATTTGATCAAGGCATACCCGTTTTATTGGGTGAGCCAAAGATACCTGAAGCAACAGTACTAGAGAGTGGCACTGGAGAGGAACCCCAGCTAGAGGTTATTAACATGCAGACTCAAGAGGTTCAGCTAAACTAAGTTCATAACTACTCAAGGATGAGACTATGAACCGCAAAAGCATTGGTAACCAGGGCGAGCAGATCGCAGAACAGTTTCTTCGTAAAAAGGGTCTAAAGTATCTAAACCGAAACGTTAATTATCGCTTTGGAGAGATTGATCTAGTCATGCTGGACTCTGATACGATTGTTTTTGTTGAAGTAAGAGTCCGATCCAACCCCCATTTTGGCTCAGGCGCCGAGAGCGTCACGTTCAGCAAACAACGTAAACTGATTAAAGCCGCCCAACTCTGGATCAGCCAAAATAGACGTTATGCAAATCACAACTTTAGATTTGATGTCATTTCTCTCACCACAGGGGGCGAGATAAGCAGCTGTCTATGGTATAAAGATGCCTTTAGATCGGATAGCTAATAGCAGCCCTATGGAACTCGAAGAGAGAATCGTCAATCAGTTACACGCCGCATTAGGTATTAGCGCTCAAACCATTGAGCACTATACACCGGTGATCGCTGACGCTTCTGAACAGCTACTAGCCTGCCTAATGTCAGAACACAAAATCATCTGTGCCGGAAACGGTGCGAGCCAATCGATCGCCAACTACTTCACAACGACGTTAATGCAACGCTTTCGTGAAGAGCGCCCTGGTCTTCCGGCCATCGCTTTGGGAGCAGACTCCGGTGTGACAACCGGTACCGCAGAGGAGTCTGGCTATGTTCAGACCTATGCGCGCCAAATTCAGGCTTTGGGGCAACCCGGTGATGTTTTAGTATTAATCTCATCTTCAGGTAATGACCGTAACCTTATTCAAGCAATTCAAGCGGCACACGACCGCGAGATGCAGGTGGTCGCGATCACGGGTCGTGACGGTGGAAATATTACGGCGCTACTGGAGCCAACAGAGATTGAGATCTGTGTGGCGGCAGACGATGAGCCCGCGATCCATCTTGCACAGATGCTGACCCTTCAATGCCTATTAGATCTTATTGAATTTCAACTTTTTGGAGCTTAACTTGCTATGAAAAAAGTCCTAGCCACTCTTGTGATGACAACAACTCTTGTAACAGGATGTTCCACCATCGTCAGTTCATCACGCGAGGAACCCATTCGTGAAGACGTCGGTAATCGTACACTGGGTAACATCATCGAAGATGAGGCCATTGAATTAAAGGTCATTGTCAACCTAAGCAAAGGATCAGCACCACTGGCTCAGTCACATATTAACGTGAAAAGCTTTAACGGCCAGGTGTTATTAACGGGTCAGGTACCTAACGAGGGTGTTCGCCAAGAGGCAGAACAGATCGTTGGACAAACACGTGAAGTAAAACGCATCCATAACGAACTTGAAATTGCAGGCCCAAGCTCGACGATTGTTCGCAGTAACGACATCTACCTCACCAGTCGCGTAAAACTAAAACTTCTCAGCGACAAGTCAATTGAGGGGCTGCGCGTAAAAGTTGTGACTGAAAATGGCATTGTTTACTTGATGGGCTTAGTTAGCCAGCGCGAAGCAGATCAAGCTGTAGCAATTGTACGTGAGGTACCAGGTGTGCAGCGCATTGTTAAAGTGTTTGAGTACGTGCCACTGCCTTAAGCAGTAAAAAGAGACAAAAAAGGGAGCTAATCGCTCCCTTTTTACTGCCTAAACGTCTATTTAACGACACGCAAGCCAGGTCTTTTGGCCGTTTCAGGTTTAGCACCTGATGCTTCAGAAAGCTCTGAATCATTACTATTGGGCTCGGCATGCGCTTTTTCCAGCACCAGATTAAGTGCTTCAGCTCCGGGCTCCATTCCAAACCCCATACCGACACCGTTCTCACGAGCAAAAATAGCGATCAGACCCGCCATCGGCACGTAAACCTGTCTAGGCGTTCCAGAGAAGCGAGCGTTAAAGCTGAGCGCCTCATTATCCATGTAGAGATCACTTACAGCACCGGGCGCTATATTAAGTGTAATCTGTCCATCTTTGACAAATTCATGGGGAACATCAGTACCAGGTACAAGAGCATCAACGGCAATGTGGGGCGTTAGATCCATATCTAAGAGCCACTCATTGAGGGCTCTCAGCAGGTAACCACGCGAGGGGGTTAGTTCAGACACAGATTACTCGCGAATTTCGCGCTCTGCTTCTGATAGTGACTCTTGGAAAGATTCACGATCGAACAAGCGATCCATGTATGCGATGAGTGGCTTACACTGAGCTTCTGGAAGTTCAATATCCATCGCAGGAAGACGCCATAAAATAGGAGCAATGACACAATCAACCAGGCTAAACTCTTCACTCATGAAGTAAGGTTTCTCTTGGAAAATCGGTGAGATTGCCACTAGGCTATCACGCAACTCTTTACGCGCAGCATCGATCTCTTCGTCGCTACCCTTCTTGTTAAGAATGATATCAGCGTAGCTACACCAGTCACGTTGAATACGGTAGATGTAGAGACGACTCTCTGCACGAGCGACCGGGTATACTGGCAACAATGGAGGATGTGGAAAACGCTCATCCAAGTATTCCATCATTACATTTGATTCAAACAGAACCAATTCGCGATCAAGCAGCGTTGGCAGACTGTTGTAAGGGTTGAGAGCAGCAACATCCTCTGGCAACTCATCATCTTGGCAGTCAACAATATCAACCGCTACACCTTTTTCCGCCAGAACAATGCGAACTCGATGGCTGTAATGATCAGCACCATCAGAGAAAAAGGTCATTGAAGAACGTTTAGCTACCACGCCCATCTACTACTCCAAAAATTAACAGATATTAGAAACAAAAAATCTACGCACCCCAATGGA
>CATEEE010000191.1 GCA_949499045.1 Marinobacterium sp. xm-d-530
CTGGCCAACGCCATTAGTATGACCACGCGCATGGATGAGATGAACGCGGTCTTTCAATTTCTGCTTACGCCACTTCGTTGGCTGGGTGTTCAGACCCAACGAATCGCGTTTGCACTCTCGTTACTGATACGGTTTGTGCCTGTGTTGGTTTCGTTTATGCATGCACTGTTAGCAGCATGGCGAGCACGTGGTGGACAACGTCGTTATTGGCAAATCATAGCCCCATTGGTGGTACAGGCACTAAGAATGTCTGATCAGGTGGCCGAAGCGGTCGCTGCACGCGGCGGCATAAAAAATATTAACAACTAGAGAGCCTTTCGGCTTTAAGCAACTCAAAAGGAGTCATTGTGAGTGAAATAACAAAAGACAAGCAGGTCGTTCAAATTGCAATCTTCGCGGCGCTGCTAGCCGCATTGGGTTTTATCCCACCTATCCCCTTTGCAACAGGCGTTCCTATCTCTGCTCAATCACTGGGCGTGATGCTAGCGGGAACCATTCTTGGTGCTCGTAATGGCGCTCTGTCGATGATTCTATTCTTAGTGGTCGTTGCGCTAGGCGCTAACCTTTTGGCCGGTGGTCGCGGTGGTCTTGGTGTGTTTGCCGGTCCAACTGCTGGTTTCCTATTCGCTTTCCCATTTTCTGCCTTTGCAGCGGGTCTTCTAACGCGTTCACTTTCTGGTAAATTCTCGCTCACCATTGCTGCTGGAATCGGCGCTTTCGTTGGCGGTATTCTGGTGATGTATCTTTTCGGTATTGCGGGTTTCAAACTGATGACGGGCCGTACATGGCTTGAGTCACTGATGATCATGTGGGTTTACATCCCAGGTGATGCCGTTAAAGTCGCTCTTGCAGCGTTAGTGACTGGTGCCGTTGCACGCGCGCTTCCGGGTACGTTCGCTAATAAGTAGCAGTCACCAAATTGAACAATAAAAAACCCGCCAAATAGCGGGTTTTTTAGTTCAGGTAGCGCCTTACATTGAGGCTGGCTGAACGGGAATCGCTTTTTTCACACCGGTAAGCTTATTGCGAGCACGGATCTCGTCATCAGAGACCCCGTCTACATCATCAAACTTCGCCCCTTCAAAGTAGCAAAGGGTTGGTTGGAAACCATCCAGTTCTGAGGGATCAAGCTGGACGTAAGCTGCGATAATAAGCAGGTCGCCTTTGTTCGCTTTATGAGCTGCTGCTCCGTTCACTGAGATAACACCGCTGCCACGCTCAGCACTGATGACATAGGTCGAAAAGCGCTCACCATTGTTGATGTTATAGATCTCAATTTTCTCATACTCATGAATGCCTGACGCATCAAGAAGTTCCTGATCAATGGCGCAAGAGCCTTCGTAGTGCAGTTCAGCATGCGTTGCTGTCACTCGGTGAAGCTTCGCTTTCAAGAATGTTTGTAGCATATCTATAACCCATGTGTTGGTTAGGGATTCTATCCCTGAGTCAAACGAGGTCGCGATTTTACTACCAACCTTTGATTTTTGCACCTGCGTAATCGTTCTAACTCTATTCACTCTCGATTCAGGTTAAACATGAGCTGATTTCAGCCAAAGATGAAATGCAATCAAAACTATTCTAATCAAGTTGTTATAGAATATGCGCCTCAAAATTCGATTAGAAAAAAGGCGTGACAGCGTGCGAGACTATTCTGCTACCGTTCAACTACTAAAACAGCGACTCAAAGAGCATATCCTTATCCTGGATGGCGGTATGGGTACAATGATCCAAGGGTATAAGCTTGAAGAGGCTGACTACCGTGGTGAACGCTTTGCGGATTGGCACTGTGACGTTAAAGGCAACAATGACCTGTTGGTGTTAACGCAACCCAAAATCATTGAAGATATCCACTACGAATATCTCAAAGCCGGTGCCGATATCATTGAAACCAACTCATTCAACGCGACCACCATTGCGATGGCTGATTATGAGATGGAATCGATCAACCATGAGATCAACTTAGAAGCCGCTAGAGTAGCACGACGTGCGGCGGATCGAATGACCGAAGAAACTCCCGATCGTCCTCGCTTTGTGGCTGGGGTCCTTGGCCCTACCAACCGCACCGCTACGCTATCACCCGATGTGAACGACCCCGGTTTTCGTAACATCACCTTTGATCAACTTGTTGACGCTTACACTGAGTCATTGGATGGTCTGATCACGGGTGGTGCTGACCTGATTCTAATCGAAACTATATTCGACACGTTGAATGCCAAAGCGGCGGTTTTCGCTTGCGAGCAGTACTTTGACGATCACAATCTAAGATTGCCCCTAATGATCAGCGGCACGATCACGGATGCCTCGGGTCGAACGTTATCTGGTCAAACGACCGAGGCGTTCTGGAACTCTTTGCGCCACGCTAAGCCACTCACTATTGGTTTGAACTGTGCCCTAGGTCCAAAAGAGTTACGCCAATATGTCGAAGAGCTTTCTCGTATAGCCGACACCTTTGTCTCTGTTCACCCTAATGCTGGTCTACCTAATGCCTTTGGTGAGTATGACGAATCTCCTGACGAGATGTTGAGCGAGATAGCTGAGTGGGTCGATTCAGGCTTCGTCAATGTGGTAGGTGGCTGCTGTGGTACTACGCCTGATCATATTCGGGTCATCCGTGAAGGGATTATTGAAAAAGCCCCTCGCCAAATTCCAGACCTACCCATTGAGTGTCGCCTAGCCGGTTTAGAGCCGCTGAACATTGGATCGCAAACTCTGTTCGTGAACGTCGGTGAACGAACCAACGTCACAGGCTCTGCACGCTTCCGCCGACTCATTAAAGAGGGTGATTACGAAACGGCACTTGAGGTCGCGCGCCAACAAGTGGATAACGGTGCTCAGATCATCGACATCAACATGGATGAAGGGATGTTGGATGCGGAAGCGGCTATGATCCGTTTCCTCAATTTGATCGCTTCGGAACCGGACATCTCGCGCGTGCCGATCATGCTCGACTCCTCTAAATGGGAGATTATTGAAGAGGGTCTAAAACGTATTCAAGGCAAAGGCGTTGTTAACTCTATCTCGCTCAAAGAGGGTGAGGAGAAATTCATTGCCCAGGCCAAACTGATTCGTCGCTACGGTGCCGCTGTGGTCGTAATGGCCTTTGATGAAGCGGGCCAAGCAGACACCTATGAGCGTAAGATCGAAATCTGTGAACGCTCTTACCGCGTGCTGGTTGATACGGTTGGCTTCCCACCAGAGGATATCATTTTCGATCCGAACATTTTTGCTATTGCCACCGGTATCGAAGAGCACGATAACTATGCGGTCGATTTCATCGAAGCGACGGGTTGGATCAAACAGAATCTACCCCACGCCATGATCTCAGGGGGTGTTTCGAACGTCTCATTCTCGTTCCGTGGTAACGATAAAGTCCGCGAAGCGATTCACTGTGTATTCCTCTACCACGCCATCAAACAGGGCATGGACATGGGTATCGTTAACGCGGGTCAGTTGGCGATCTATGATGATTTACCTGACGCGCTTTGTGAACATGTTGAAGATATCGTATTAAACCGTCGTGAAGACGGAACCGAGCGCATGCTGGAGCATGCTGAACAGTATCGAGGCGATGCAGCTACTCAAGCCAACGGTGCTGATTTAGCCTGGCGTGAACTGCCCGTAAAAGAGCGACTGTCTCACGCCCTAGTTAAAGGCATTGCCGATTACATTGATGAAGATACCGAAGAGTGTCGTCATCTATACGATCGTCCACTGCACGTGATCGAAGGGCCATTAATGGATGGCATGGGCGTCGTCGGTGACCTGTTTGGCGCCGGTAAGATGTTCCTACCTCAGGTTGTGAAATCCGCGCGTGTCATGAAGAAAGCCGTTGCCTACTTGATGCCTTACATCGAGGCTGAGAAAGATGGCAGTGAATCAAGTTCAGCCGGTAAGGTGATCATGGCGACCGTTAAAGGCGACGTCCACGACATCGGTAAGAACATCGTTGGGGTGGTCCTGCAGTGTAA
>CATEEE010000192.1 GCA_949499045.1 Marinobacterium sp. xm-d-530
GTTTGTAGCTCAGCGTCCATTCCGGCGAAAGGCTCATCTAGCAGCAGAATATCGGCTTGTTTAAGAAGTAGGCGCGCCAGTCCAATGCGTTTTAATTCACCGCCTGATGGCTCCCATTCTCCGGGGCCAATCCAGGTGTCGAGCTGTTTGGGCAGTGACTCGACCCATTCGCTAAGCTCTACCTTTTTAAGAGAATCCAAAATCTCCTCGTCGCTACACTGGCCAGTGAAATCCAAGTTGTGACGCAGCGTGGAGCGAATAATCTGCACTCGCTGCGGTAGATACGCGATCTTAGATGGAGAGGTGCCTTGAATAGTGAGGCTGCCCTGTTGGAGTTCAAGTTCGCCGGTAATTAAGCGAAGTAGGGTGGTTTTACCGCGGCCACTCTCTCCTGCAATCCAGTTCAAGCCAAGGTGATTAAACTCGATTGAGCGCTCTTCAAAGATACTCAGTTCACTCCCCTTGTAAGCGTAGGAGAGATCGTTTGTTGAGATGCCTAAAGAGGGATTTTCTATGAATGTAGAGCGTTTATCTTCGAAGATATGCTGATTTTCACTACTTTTCCCCAATCGGTCTAAAGCGCGCTGGCCCAACAACAGATGTGAAATTGCACCATTTGCAGCGGCAAATACCTCTATCGTACCCAGTGATAACAGCAACAACATAAAGATCAATGCTCCCGCTAGTTCACCTGATAGATACGCTTGTAGAGCCAATAATAGAGTGACGCTTACAAGCGCTAGATTGATCAGCTGTGATAGTAAATTGATCATCTGCTGGCGCTGAAGTGCTTTGAGCTCAAATAGGTCAGATCGTCGGCTCTGTTGGCGTAGTGTATCCCCTTCATTATGGAGCTGCTGCGACAGGGTGAGCAGGCGCAAACTTGAGAAGATACCGCTGGCGCGAGACCAGAGAGCATTTCGACTTAGGTGCAGTTCAGACTCTGGTTCCAGCACGGCTTTAGCATAGAGCCACGGAATTCCGACGAGAGCTAGCAGGATTAAAGGCAGGCTTGCCAATGTAAGCTCTGGAAGAAACAGAGCCGTGACCAGAATGAAGCCCAGTGCTGAAAAGAGAGCGGTAATGGCCGGCACAATGGAATGAAGATGAATCCCTTCTATGTTTTGAATATCTTGCAGCATCTGACTCGCACTCTCGTGTCGATTCATACGCGCACTGATATTGTGGCTATTGGCCAGTCTAGAAAAGATATCCCTTCTCAACGTCGATATGATCCTAAAGGTTGCTTCGTGGTTGGCCAATCTCTCGCCGTAACGCCCGGCGGTGCGAGCAATGGATAGACCGCGAACGATGGCGCCGGGAGTGAAAAAGTTAAAGGCGTGAGCAGCCGCTGCAGTCACTCCCGCTAATGCTGCCGCACTGATAAACCAGCCAGAGACCGCCAGTAGTGCAATACCGGCAAATGCGGTAACAAGGGAGAGGGTTAAGCCCAATAAAAAGACGCCTCGCTCAGCTAGCAGTAGAGACCAATAGTGTCGCTTCATGCCTCTACCTCCGCCTTGGTTAGCGTGAGTTGTTGGGTGAAGTTGAACTGATTACTACGATGGCTGGCCATGATGATCATCCCACCTTGCTCTACATACTGATGTAACGCATTCATAAACAACTCAGCGGTATCAACATCTAAGTTTGCAATGGGCTCATCCAACAGCAGAAGTTTAGGTCGATGAAGAAGCGCTCGTGCAATCGATAGTCGTTGAACTTGCCCTCCTGACAGGAATTGTCCTGAGTCCGTTATGAAGTAATTCAAGCCCTGCTGCAGTTGCTTGACTACCCCCTCTAGTTGAGCCGATCTCAACGCACCCCACAGTGCATCATCAGAGTAGTGCTTGCCTAAGCATAGGTTGTCTCTTAGCGAGCCGTATATCAGCTCAGGGTGCTGCGTTATGTAACCAATGCTCTGCTGCCAGTTAGGGTTGTTGAACGGCTCGACAGCGCTGTCGTCAGCACAGAATGTTCCAGAGTGAGGAGTGCGAAGTCCCGCGATTGTATCCAATAAGCTGGTCTTGCCTGTGCCGGATGGGGCTTCAATCAAAAGTGATTCCCCCGACGTTAGCTTGATTGAAACGGACTGATGAATGGGGTGGTCGCTGCCTGA
>CATEEE010000193.1 GCA_949499045.1 Marinobacterium sp. xm-d-530
TCCGCTACGCCTTTATCCTGACTCCACCCCAGTAATACCAGCGCTTTATCATCCTGGGTAAGCAAAATAACCGGCAAAAGATGGTCCGCTGTCATCTCATCCAAGGATTTATTAACGATACGTGTCGTTAAGTTGGCACGCTCAGCGGCACGTGGGAATAGTGAGGGTGTTAACCGATCATCAACGAGAGGTAGGCCTGCTGTTAGCGTCTCTTGTGTAGCCGTTATGCCATACGTGCGCGCTAAAGCGAGAAGAGACTCTAGTAGGGGATCAACATCATTTGGATGCATTAAAAAACCTCAATTGCTATTTCCGTCATAAACCTTGTGAAAGGAGACTGTTTGCAAATAGCAATGCAGGTTTCATGCCAATTACTCTGGCAATTTAGAAATTAAAAGGAAGATAACTATAAAAAGGGGGCGAATTTTAAAAAAGGATCGATCGGTTAAAACGTTAACCGATTGATCAGCGTTCGCTTTATCTCTTCAAGAGGCTCTTCTACGCTGTGACTGAACGTTAACTGGTTAAGAATGTTAGCCAGAGAAATCGCCTCTTGATCACCTTGAGCATCGACCCAATGCTGCAGAGTCTTATAAGGGGCACCCTCATCTGAACTCGCTAAACCACTCGCTAACACAACTGATCTGAGCTGATCAGCCGACGTCGCTGACGTAATCAATTGTTTTAGCGTTTTAAGTCTCTCTCTTCTTCGTATCAACCCTACACCTATAAGAGTCGATTTAATCAAAAGAGCGATAGCTGCGATCGATAACAGCACAATGGCGATAGTAGGAATGTTCCAAGGTGCATTAAGTTGCACATCGATAGAATCCAACCGCCCAGTGACTGTATTGAAATATGGGAGTTTTGCGGTGTATCGCTGACCAATAGACCAACGCTTATAGGGCACATAAATCTGACCGTCAGAGTCTAAGATTTGATCGGCAGAAATATTCGTCGCTTTGGCTAGCGCACCTCTTATACCCCATTGGGGTTCTGCGGCCTGCCCGCCAATCCCTTGAATGCTAATCGTCCAACCATTATTGCCTGATTGAACTTGGATATCTGGCTTGCCGACGCTGATACTGTTGGGCAGATAGCTTGGCAGTGGCAATATTTCAATTGTCTGTGCGGGTAGATAGAAGGTCCATCGCCCTCGTCCTCGCTGAATAATAGGCGGTAATTCAAGAAGATAATTGCCAGGTTGCTGTGATGAGAAACGCCAACAACGCTCTTCGATAGGCTGGCCTTCAGATTGAAGGTTTCGGTTTTGTGTCTCTACAACAGAGATACCGACTATCTGAGGTAACTCCACTTTCACACGGCTGCGTTGCTCAGACAACGGCATTTGCACACAACTTTCAATGGACTCACCTTGCCACAACTGATTAGGCAGAGCGGACCAACGTGGAGTGATGTCGACTTGATTGACCAGAGCAGACATCACCCTCAGATCAAAACGTTTAGATTTAGCCCCACCTAAGGCGAGCGGACCCATGGTCAACAAACCTGAACGTTTTGGGTAGAGCGTCAGGCGCTGTTTAACCTCTACACGGCCATCCATTAGGCGTTGCTCTTCTCGTTCTCCTTTTTTAATGAACACCTGATCTTGCCAACGTTTTACATTCAGATCATCCGGTGAAGTGGGGCCCACATAGAGCATATTCACTGTTAAAGAGCGCCCCTGCATGATCTGACTCTTCTCGGGCAGGAGTGACAAGCTAGCCGCATGAAGTTGTCCAACGCTTAGAAGGAGTATGACCAACAGCTTTACCATGGCCGCTCCCCTTCAACGGTTACAGGAGCTGGATCCAGAGTATTGGGCAATCCCAACTCAAAACGCATGATACGACTCATTAATTCCGCAGACGTTGCAGGCCCTGTTGAATTCGTTCTTACCCAACGAGGCTGATAGGACTGCTCAGTCTGCCTATCTAAATTTTGTTCGATACTGGCCACTAGCAGGGGTTTAACCTGATCGGCAGAGAGATTAGAAAGACCTGTTAGAAACTCACTACTGACACCGAGGTAGACCCCTTCTGCCACCTGATCTAAAAGGTCTACTGGGAGGTTACCTGAGGCGTTATGCCAATCGGCTTTATCGGCACTTTTTTGAATATCCGCCAACAGCTGTTTCATTGACGCTTCAAGTGCACGAGCAAAGGATAGATTTATGGCAATTTTTTGTGGATCTACACCAAACTCTTCAGCCTCCTCAAATAGCAGTCTGGCCTGAAGGTACTCGCCACGAAAGAAGTGCGTATTCGCCAAGTTAAACAGTGCAATCCCACGATCAACATTTGATTGGGAAGACCCTACGGCCGCAGCAAAATTAAGCTGTGCGCAATCCCAATCTTGCTGTCGATAACAGGCTTCTGCTTGCTGAAATTGAGTTTCATATTTAGAGGGTTCTACAAACTGAGGCACCACCCAATGAATCAACATCGCTAGAAGCAATAGTAGGCTGTAACCCATCAGTGCAATACGTTTGAGACTACCCATCTGAACGCCTCGATTGTGATCGACGTATCAACAGAAGTATTAACGAAACTGCTAGCAGAAGTGGTATCGAAAACCACTCAAACCAGAGCACTCGATCATAATTTTCTGGAGTAATTCGCTTCGATTGAATACTGAGCCACTCCATCAACGGCTGACGTAGCAATTCACTTGACGACCTGTAGTTAAAATCCTGATGCAGTGATGCTAAAGCCTTGAGATAGGTGCTTTCCAACCGAGTGGCTGCAGTGGGATGACCGGGAACTTGAACAGGCTCCTCACCACCCATTCCGATTAAATTCAATGTCATTGGCATGGACGCGTGCAGGTCTAATAAAGCGGTCTCTAGGGACTCTCTTTTTTCCAGAGCCACATCTCCATCTGTCAGTAGAATGATGTGTGTCTTACGTTCAGGGACGCTCGTTAATGATTTAATGGTAGCGAGTGCATCAACAACATTACTACCCAGAGTTGGCAGATAGAGCTCATCACCTTGGGCTAAAAAATGCTGGATCAGGTTGCTATCAACTGTCGGTTTTAATATCCAGTGCGCCCTCCCTGAATAGGCGACCAGACCCGTTTCAACGATCTGTTCATCTTGATCGAGCCAGGAGTTGGCCAACTGAGTCGCCGCCGTTATGCGCGGCACTACTCCCTGAGGACCCACAGCATCGATTGCGCGCATGGAGTCCGAGTAATCGAGCAATATCACCACTCGATCTGTCGCTGACGACAGGTCATTAGGGGTGAACTGGGGGGTTCTGGGTCCCGCTAACGCTAAGACCAAAAGGATCCAAGCGGACAAAACTAGTAGGGGTGTTAACCGGTCTTGTCTGCTGCGCTTAGTAGGCTGAATCCAAGGAAGTAGTTCGGGGTCAACTAACTTAGCTTGTCGTGTTTTCTCTTTCAGAATCGAGACCGCCACAATCGCTAAGGGTAGTAACATTAGCCATAACAGAAGAGGTTCGCGCCAGTAAATCATCACACCCCTCTCCTAGCAAAGGCTAGTAGTAACAGAGAGAGTCCCAATACGATGAACCAAGGGTAGAGAGGATTAACTAAACGAACTGTCTTAATAGTGCTGTTCTTAGGCGTTTGCTCCTGCGATATGGTTTCCAGCGCCTCTTCAAAGGCATCAAGGGTTTGAGCATGAAACATCTTACCGGCACCGGCTGTTGCCACTTCGCTTAACAGAGCAAGATCAACTGGGTCGTAGACAAATCCGGTCCGTGCTTTTTGCACCTCAGAGAGATCAGTAGAACCAATCGCAATAACGTAGAGTGTATAACCCGCCTCAGCTAGATTTTTAGCGGCACTCTGTGGAGCAATATCCCCCAACTGCATGCCACTATCAGTAATCATTACAACGACAGGGTTTAGGTCGGTTGGATAATAATCGCTTACCAGCTTGAGCGAGGCTGACATGTCACTTAAACGCCCCCCTAATGTCGCCTGAATACGAGCAATCGCATCCAAAATAGCTCCCTTTTCCGCTGTAAACGGCAAACCGTGAAGCGGAGGATTGCCCATAATGCTAAGACCGATACGGTTGCCCCGGAACTCGTTAACAAAACCCGACAAGAGCTCTTTAGTGAGACTCATCCTCTCGATGGACTGCTCACCGTCAAAGTAATCTTTAAGCACCATCGTGATGTTAGTGTCCACCAGTAA
>CATEEE010000194.1 GCA_949499045.1 Marinobacterium sp. xm-d-530
AGCTGGACTTTAAGGTCGAGCAGATGCTCACCCCAGTAGCGCTCTGTGTTAAACCATGGAAACGCTTTGGGGAAAGCGGGATCATCCCATCGCTTTGCTATCCATGCTGCGTGATTCATCATTCTGAGCGTTCTTAGCGGCTCAACAAGGTTAAGCTCACGAGGATTGAACTCAAAGAACTCCTCGTAGCCTGCTACGACCTCACCTAACTGAATTTCCATCTGATGGCGCTCCCCAGTCAATAGCATCCAGATATCTTGAATGGCTGGGGCCATACGCGCGTCATCGAAATCCACAAAGTGCGGTCGTTCATCACGCCAAAGCACATTGCCGCTGTGACAATCGCCATGCACCCGGATGGATTGCAGGTCTGAATAGTCTTCAAAGCGCTGTTCAACCCGCTCGAGTACCTCTCGTGAAATTGACTCATAAGCTGCACGAAGGCTCTCTGGTATATGTTCAGACAATAATAACGCCCGACTCTGCCAACCGTAGCTATGCACATCTAAAGCGGGTCTCTCTACAAACGACTTAGCCGCACCCACCGCATGGATTTTTCCTAAGGCAACACCCAGTTGATAAAGGTGCTCAGGATCATCCAGCTCAGGTGCCCTCCCCCCTCGACGTGGAAAGAGAGTAAAGCGAAATTGGTCAAAGATTAGCAAACTATCACCTTCGCTATTTTTCAAAGGTGCAACCACTGAGATGTCGGCATCAGCCAATTCAAAACAGAAATCATGCTCTTCTTGAATTTGCGCATCGCTCCAACGGTTAGGACGGTAAAACTTGGTAATCAGCGGATCCGATTGATCGATGCCAACTTGATAGACACGGTTTTCATAACTGTTTAGCTCAAGAATGCGAAAATCACTCAGCCACCCCTGTGACTCGACCGCATCGATGACTCGATCTGGGGTCATTGAGTAGAAGGGGGTTTTGTTGTCCATCTGCTAGCTCCATCGCTATGTAATTGGACCATTCTATCATCGCTGCAATCGATCCTGTGTGTTGAAACGTATGTAAATTTAACAAAGGATAAAATCATGCGCAGAACAACCGATTATCAACTCAACATAACCGAAGGGACAGGCTGGCCAGAGACGCCTTTCGTTGTCCACTCTTCAACGATTAACGGCAACTCCGATCTGCTTGAGTTACTGGGTGAACATCTGCGCAGAATGGGCATGCAGCGCGAGTGGCAAGCCATTCAAATTGTCGATCATCATACTCATCAACAAGGCTTACAGACGCTACACAGTTTTGAAGTGAACTATGAGCAACTAGAAGCAGGGCAGCTTGAGTATTTCAGCGCGGTTATCTGGTACGACATCACCGAGCCCTGGAGTAAGTTGCATGCAGAACCCATCCACTAGAGACAAAAAAGGAGGCCGAAGCCTCCTTGATATTCAGTGAACAGGAATTAGTTCACTTTTGCGTCCAATTCACCTGAGATATAACGCTCTGTCATGTCTTCAAGGTTGATCGCTTTGATCTTACTCGCATTACCCGCAGCACCAAAGGCATCGTAACGCGCGTAAGCGATATTCGACATGGCGGTGATCGTTTTCGCAAGGTACTTACGTGGATCAAACTCAGCGGTGTTTTCAGCCAGGAATTGGCGCACAGCACCGGTCGAGGCTAAACGAAGGTCGGTGTCGATGTTGACCTTGCGCACGCCGTGCTTGATGCCATCCACCAACTGCTCAACCGGAACACCGTAAGTTTCAGGAATCTCACCACCAAACTGGTTGATCACCTCTAACCACTCTTGTGGTACTGAAGATGATCCATGCATAACAAGGTGAGTACCTGGAATACGTTCGTGAATCGCACGAATACGATCAACCGCAAGAATGTCACCTGTCGGTGGACGAGTAAACTTGTAAGCACCGTGTGACGTGCCGACTGCAATGGCAAGCGCATCGACCTGAGTCGCCTTCACAAACTGAGCCGCCTCTTCAGGATCCGTTAGCATTTGATCGTGGCTCAGTTTACCTACGGCACCAATGCCATCCTCTTCACCTGCTTCACCGGTCTCTAGTGAACCTAGACAACCCAGTTCGCCCTCTACAGAGACGCCACACGCGTGAGCCATCTCAACGGTACGACGAGTCACATCTACGTTGTAGTCATAGTCAGTCGGGGTCTTGCCGTCTTCCCCTAAAGAGCCATCCATCATGACCGATGAGAAACCTAGCTGAATTGAGCGCTGACAGACTGCTGGACTTGTTCCGTGATCCTGGTGCATACAGACAGGAATGTGTGGAAACTCTTCAATTGCCGCCAAGATCATGTGGCGTAGGAAGTTAGAACCTGCGTACTTACGCGCACCAGCAGATGCCTGCACTATAACTGGGGCGTCTGCACGATCAGCCGCTTCCATGATGGCACGCATCTGTTCCAGGTTATTCACGTTAAACGCTGGGATACCGTAACCATACTCTGCTGCATGATCGAGCAGCTGTCGCATTGAAATAAGAGCCATTTTTTACCTATTTGCTATTAACCGTTTGCTATTAACCGTTTGCGCGCGCTTCTAGCACAGCGACGGCCGGTAGCACCTTACCTTCAACAAACTCTAGGAAAGCACCACCGCCTGTTGAGATATAGGATACATCATCTGCAATAGAATATTTATCAACTGCGGCCAAAGTATCACCGCCACCTGCGATTGAGAACGCTGGACTTTTAGCAATCGCCATCGAGAGTGTCTTAGTACCTTCACCAAACTGATCAAACTCGAAGACACCCACAGGGCCATTCCAAATGATCGTACCCGCACTTTGCAAGATTTCTGCCAACTGCGCTGCCGAATCAGGACCAATATCCAGAATCATCTCATTATCAGCAACATCATCCGCTGATTTAATAGTAGCGGCTGCATCTTCTGCAAACGCAGTCGCTGTCACAACATCGCTTGGAATTGGAATTTCACAACGCGCCATCAACGCTTTAGAGGTATCAATAAGGTCAGCTTCGTGAAGTGATGTACCCACCGGCTTACCAGCCGCTGCAAGGAAAGTATTGGCAATACCACCACCAACGATGAGCTGGTCACACTTCTCAGAGAGTGAATTAAGTACTTCCAGCTTAGTAGAAACTTTGGAACCACCCACAATCGCGACCAATGGACGGGCTGGGTTATCAAGTGCCTTGCCAAGCGCGTCCAGCTCATTGGCCAGAAGAGGACCGGCACAAGCGATGGGAGCAAAACGAGCAACTCCATGCGTTGATGCTTGAGCACGGTGCGCAGTGCCGAATGCATCCATGACGTAAACATCACACAGTGCTGCCATTTTTTTAGATAGCTCTTCGTTATCCTTCTTTTCACCTGCGTTGAAACGCACGTTCTCCAAAAGAACAACCTGACCGGGTTCAACCGAGAAACCACCATCAACCCAATCTTTAACCAGCGGCACATCACGACCTAGAAGACCACTTAAGTGGGCTGCCACGGGCGCTAGAGAATACTGCTCTTCATACTCGCCCTCTGTAGGACGACCTAGGTGAGACATCAACATCACAGTGGCGCCCTTTTCTAGTGCCAGCTGAATAGTAGGAAGTGACGCTCGAATGCGAGCATCTGAAGTCACTTTGCCATCTTTAACAGGAACGTTCAGATCTTCACGAATCAATACGCGCTTGCCTGCAAGATCCAAATCTTTCATCTGTTTTACGTTCATTGTTATTCTCCAATCATTAAATTAATTCTGTTTCAGTGCGAGCCAGTGCTCAGCAATATCCAACATTCGGTTGGCAAAGCCCCACTCATTATCAAACCAGCAGACCAGCTTAAGTAGCCGCTTGCCGGACAGTCGAGTCTGAGTGCCATCAACAACAACGGAGCGACTGTCATGATTAAAGTCAGTCGATGCGTGAGGCTCTTCTGTGTATCCCAATAGTCCTTTTAGCGGACCATCTGAGAGCGATTTGAAGAGTTGGTTAATCTCCTCTTCAGTGGTATCGCGCTCTAAGCTGATCGACATATCCATCAATGAGACATTGATGGTTGGCACTCGCAAATGAAGGCATTTAAATTTTCCTTCCAACGATGGCAACAGGCGATCTATCCCTTTCGCCAACCCTGTATCCACCGGAATAATGGACTGCAAAGCACTGCGCGTCAGCCGCAAATCGGTGTGATGGTACGCATCGATGACTGGCTGATCATTCATCGCTGAGTGAATCGTCGTGGTCACACCCTGCTCAATGCCAAAATGTCTATCGAGCTGATCTAATATAGGTATCACACAATTGGTCGTACAGGAGGCGGCTGAGACCACTTTATGATTCACGTTTATTGAATCTTGGTTTAAGCCAAACACAACGGTAGCGTCTACCTCAGCCGTTGCGGGCTGTGAGAAGAGCAAGCGCTTGGCACCCTGTTTCAGATGCAGCTCTGCCGTCAGACGATCACTGAACGAGCCAGAGCACTCCATCAGCAGATCAATGCCCATATCACGCCAAGGGAGATGCTCAGGCTCAGGGGTATTTAAGATTTGGATAGAGTGATCACGAATCACTAACTGGTCATCTTTAAGAGCCACAGGTGCAGGAAAACGTCCATGCGTCGTGTCATAGCGCGTCAGATAGGAGACTGTCTCAGGCTCTGCCAACTCATTTATGGCAACGGGCTGAAGCTTGGTCTCTAGCCCACGCTCAAACAACGCCCTGAGCAGACACTGCCCAATTCGACCATAACCGTTAATTGCGATGCGGTAGCTCATCTCACCTCTCAGAGAGTAAAACGCCGGTTAAAAACCGGCGTGTTCAACTTAAACGAGGGCCAGCGCCTTCTGCTTAACATTCTCTACAGTGAAGCCGAAATGCTTGAAAAGCTCGCCGGCCGGTGCAGACTCACCAAAGGACTCCATACCGACGATCGCGCCTCCAAAGCCAACGTACTTGTACCAGAAGTCTGCAATGCCCGCTTCAATGGCAACACGAGCGGTGACCGCAGCCGGTAGAACAGACTCTTTATACTCGGCAGTCTGAACATCAAAGCGCTCTGTTGATGGCATAGAGACTACGCGAACCGCTTTGCCTTCTGCAGTCAGCGCTTCTGCTGACGAAATAGCCAGTTCAACTTCAGAACCCGTTGCGATGAGTATCAGATCCGGTTTACCCGCACAATCTTGCAAGATGTAGCCACCTTTAGAGATGGCAGCGATCTGATCGTCGCTACGCGATTGGTGAGGCAGATTTTGACGCGAGAAGATCAAAGAACTTGGGCCATCGGCACGTTCAACAGCATTACGCCAAGCAACGGCTGATTCAACCGCATCACATGGACGCCAAGTCTCCATGTTAGGCGTCATGCGCAGGCTGGCAACTTGCTCAACC
>CATEEE010000195.1 GCA_949499045.1 Marinobacterium sp. xm-d-530
AAAGGGGCTTATCCGGCCTATTTAGATGTGGTTAAACGACAGCTTCGACAGGAGTATCGTGAAGAGGATTTGAACTCCGAGGGGATTCGTATTTTCACTGCACTGGATCCTTTGGTGCAACAGAATGCCGCTTCCGCGTTAAGTGAACGTATCACTCTGTTAGAAAAACAGCACGGCAAGCAGGCACAACCTCTGCAGGGGGCAACGGTGGTGACCGATCCGCAAACCGGAGAGTTGTTGGCCGTTATCGGTGGACGTAATGCTCGATTTGCTGGGTTCAACCGAGCATTGGATGCTCACCGCCCGATTGGCTCCTTGGTTAAACCAGCTACCTTCTTAGCCGCCTTAGAGAAGGGGTACACCCTAACCTCACTGATTGAAGACAGTGCCTTTCAGATGCAGCAGCCAGATGGATCAGTCTGGTCACCAGAGAACTTTGATGGCAAAGAGAAAGGGATGGTGCCTCTCTATGAAGCGATTTCGCGCTCTTACAATTTATCGTCGGCCCGTCTGGGTTTGGATATAGGGGTCGATACGGTCATCGACATGTTGCATCGCTTGGGTGTTGATTCTGAAATCAAACCCTACCCATCGCTGCTGTTGGGTGCGCTTAACCTAGCGCCTATTGAGGTGGCGCAGGTCTATCAAACACTGGCCGCCAATGGATTTAGGATGCCACTGCGCGCTATTCGCAGAGTGACCGATGCCTATGGACAGGAGCTCTCTCGTTACCCCTTTAAACTCAATCAAGTCGTTGATCCTAAAGCGGTTCACCTAATTCACTATGCAATGCAATCAGTGGCCCGTGAAGGTACGGCGAGATCCCTCTACAGAACACTGCCGAGTAACCTAAATGTGGCCGGTAAAACAGGAACGTCCGATCAGCAGCGTGATAGTTGGTTTGCGGGCTTTACCGGAAGTCGTTTGGCCGTTGTTTGGGTTGGGCGCGATGATAATGCGAGCTTGCCTTTTACCGGGTCTGGGGGGGCGCTAAAAGTCTGGACGGACCTTATGAAAAGAGAGCAGCCCGAACCCTATTTGGCCTTAAAACCGAGAGAGGTTGATTATGTTTGGGTCGATGCGGCGCAAAATGTTCAAACCGACCAGCAGTGTGAGGGGGCTCGTTCGGTTCCCTACATTCAGGGCACAGAACCCGTTCAGAAAGTCGGTTGTGGCGGCAAGCGCAAACCTGGGCAAGCGATTAAATCGCCCTTAGAGTGGTTTAAAGGCTGGTTTAATTAGATTTTCTACAATCAACTGATTATTCTTAGTGCGTCTTAACATTGAGAGCATCGAGTCGGTTCATGAATCTGTACCAATCTTTATCCATAACGGCTGTACTGACCTTATTGGTCGGTTGTGCGGGCCCAAGCCCCTATCTAACGCCAGTAGAAGAGCGAGACGTGTCACCTCGCAATGCAAACGTTCCCCCAGGAGCGGTTGTCCCGGTGGAGCCGCGTGGTGACGTCAATGTTGCACCTATTTACGACGTGCCAAGCTTTGCTCCATCTCAGCCTGCACGACAACAGCCCGCTCAAATAGCACCTGCTGAGCCACTGGCGATTGATGAAAACTCAAATTCAGCCACTGTTTCTTTGCTCGCAGAAGCAAAGCAAGCCGCCGACCGAGGTGATCTTGCAGGAGCTGAATCGCAAGTTGAACGCGCACTGCGTATCTCACCTCGTGATCCACAAGTGTATCTTCATCTGGCGTCTATCAAACGCCGCCAACTGAACCTAATTCAGGCTGAGCAGGTGGCACTAAGAGGTGTCGCCGTGGCAACCGGATTGCCTGACTATCAACGTAAAATGTGGCGTGAACTGGCACTGATTCGCGAACAGGCGGGAGATGCTGCTGGCGCCGCTGCTGCTCGTACTGAAGCAACTCGATAAGTTGGAGCGGTCTTAATAAGGCCGCGATTGTTCTGTGGAAGCGTTTATCGATTCTTAATGTTTAACTCAATCATTAAGCGTCTCAAATCGCGCTCTTGTCGGATGATTCGTATCACAAAGACATTATCTTTCTCGACTCTGTAAACGATTCGTGATGGCGAACTTATCACTTCTCTGTAGTTGTGTAAGGGCAGCTCTGGTAAGCGGCGACCCGATTCTGGATGTTGTTCCAGTCGCGCTAAACTCGATAATACCCTCCGCACTAGCCGCTTCGCTGCGACTTGATCACTGATCGCGACATACTCTGCTAGTTCTGAAAGATCATCGATCGCTTTTTCAGTCCAGATTAGCTTAGCCATTTATCCAACTTAGCTTCTACTTCATCTTGAGTATGAACTTTGCCTTCATCAATGTCTTTTTCACCAAGTGCGATCGCTTCAAGCAACGCTAACCGGTGTTGCATGTGCTCGTAATCTTCTACATCCACTAAGTAGGCCGAAGGTTGTCCATGTTCTGTAATCAAGATAGGCTCCTTATTGACGTGCAACTCACCAAGAATTTTAGTGGCGTGCCTTTTCAGGTTGGTTACTAACTCTGTTTTCATAGATAGCCCCTAAGCTTAAAGTGATACTATTGTATCACTATTCTAATGAGCTGCATCTTTTAGATAACTTAAGGGGTCTGACCTTTCGGTCTGACCCCTTAACTAGATTATCGATCACTCACTATGCCACGCGGTTGCTAGGGTGTTGTTGAGAGTGTTTCTATCTTCCATTGTGACCTCATCTTCAGCGAGCGCGTCGAACTGGGCGATCGCATGGATGATGGTGTTGATATCAGCCATGTCAGCCCAACCATCGTCTGTCTCGATCCTATCAATACTTCCTTTGTTGGCCGATTGAATGGCCACTTCTGTATTCGAATCGCGGTCTTTTATCAGTAACGAATCATTGAGCATTTCAAGCTGAAGACGTTCCCAGTTGATGCCATCCAATACCAGCGTATCGCTCCCACGGGTATCCGCTATGTGGTTAGATCCATCATTTGCTCGAACGATGTAAGTGTCATCACCTTTGCCACCTTCAAGCCGATCATCACCTTTACCACCGGTTAAATAATCATCTCCATTGCCGCCCCAAAGAGTATCTTGGCCACTGCCACCAAAAAGATGATCTGTACCGTTGTCACCCGATAGCTGATCGTTACCGGACCCTCCATAGAGCTGGTCTGACTCGTTGCCACCAAACAGGTGATCTGCACCACTGCCACCATGCAGAAGATCTTCTCCCTGATCCCCATAGAGATCGTCGTCACCTGAATCCCCATAGATTCGATCGTTGTTTTGGTTCCCGTGGATAAGATCATCGCCGCCACCGCCGGAGATAATGTCATCTCCTCCATCCCCATTAATAATGTCGGCAGACGCTAGGCCTTGGATTTGATCATCCCCTTTGCTGGTTGCAAGTGTCTGCTGGGCAATGTCAGACAGATTCATCTGTTCACCGTTGCTGAACTCAATTAACTTGATGGTGTCGAGTGATATTAGATCGCCATTAAAGAAGGATTTAACGGTGATCAAGTCCCCGGGTTGTCCAGTTTCGATCAAAAGATCATCGTTAATACGGCTGATATCAACTTTCCTCCTGCTAATGCTTGAATCAAACAACACTTTATCGATGGAGTCTTTGTCGCGATTGTTGATGACATCCTGTCCGTGACCTCGGCTGAAAAGATAGGTGTCTTTGCCTTGGCCTCCTTGAAGAGTGTCAGCACCAGCGCCACCCTCCAGCAGGTCATTTCCCTGACCTCCGTTAAGATGGTCATCACCTTGGTTACC
>CATEEE010000196.1 GCA_949499045.1 Marinobacterium sp. xm-d-530
ATCACAGGAAGGTGTTGTAGGTAGTCAGAATGGCGGAAGATCCTGCGGGCTTGTCGCCAGGTACCATCCAGCAGAATGAGTAGCGGTTTACCAGAACCCTGTTGAACCTGAACCGGTGTGGTCATGCGTTCAAGATAGTCCTCCGCAGGTGGGAAGACAATAATCGGCTGATAAGTGGGATCATTTAGTAAGGCCGTCAACTCGTCACCCGGTTCTTTGCGACCTTGCCACTCGATGACTCGCGTTTTAGCGATGCTGTCGGCAATGAGCCTACCGGTGTTGGTTGGTTTATAGGTCTCGTAACGATGCATCAGCACCACAAACTCAACCTTTGATGCAACTTCGGATCGATACTCACAGATACAAGCGGTAACGGGCAAGCGACACTGCTCACAGCGCTTTACGTTGGCACCACGCGTGACAAAAGGTTTACGAGGAGGATTATCGATTTGAGCCATTGAGCAGCGTTAAAACTTAGTTTTTAGCGCTGCTATCAGTCTCTTCTGAGTCTGAACGGTTTGCGTCATCTTCTGCTTCGGCCGCGGCAAACTCATCTTCAAATTCCTCTTCATCCGTGTTGCGGACAAAGATACGACCCAAGATAAGGCCAACCTCGAACAGCAGCCACATAGGCAGTGCGAGCAAAGATTGAGAGATAATGTCTGGTGGAGTAAGCAACATGCCCACAACGAAACAGCCAACGATTACATAGGCGCGTTTTTGACCTAGTGACTCAGCCGTAGTGGCACCCGACCAGATCAGTAGTAACGTTGCAATCGGGATCTCAAAGACCACACCAAACGCGAAGAAAAGCTTAAGAACGAAGTTCAGATAGCTGCTGATATCTGTCATCACGGCCACGTTTTCAGGACCGACACTGGTAAAGAAGCCAAACACCAGTGGGAACACCACGAAGTAGGCAAAGGCGATGCCCGCGTAAAACAGGAAGATCGATGAAATAAGAAGAGGCACGGCAAGGTGCTTCTCATTTTCATAAAGACCCGGTGCAATGAAGCTCCAGATCTGGTGCAGAATATAAGGAACACCGATGAATACAGCCAGAACCAGTGCCAGTTTGAACGGGGCAAAGAACGGCGACGTGACATCCGTCGCGATCATGCTGGTTCCTTCAGGCAATAGCGCCGTCAGCGGTGCCGATAGGTAGGCATAAAGATCATTAGCGAAGTAGAAAAGCCCCGCAAAAATCACCAACACGAACAGCACAATGCGCATAACGCGCTGGCGAAGTTCAATTAGGTGGGCAATTAATGGCTGCTCTTTATCAGCTGCTGTGTTTGTTTGGCTCATTCTGCTCTGTATTGTCCGCTAGCTGCTCAGCTGATTCTGCAGTTACCGGCTCGGCAACGTCTGATTCAGCGACTTGGGCAGCGCTCTCTGCTTGAGCGTTCTCTTCGGCTACGGCGGTCGGCTTGTAAGCCTCGTGAACGGAAGGATCACTGGTAAATGAAGTTGGGTCAAAGTCGGTTTTGGGGGCTTCGGGTGCCGCTTTTTCAGCAGGCGAATCCTCACCAAAAGGACGCTGGAAAGATTCGGTCACATCACCGAGCTCTTTCTCAAGCTGATCTTTACTCATCGCTGTAGTACGTTTTAGCTCGTCAACACGCAACTCTTCATTGATCTCGCGTTGAATCGAACCAACAGAACGACGAATGCGACCTACCCATAGGCCAACCGTGCGAGCTGCTGTAGGCAGTTTTTCTGGACCAAGAACAACTAGGCCCACTACACCAACAATAAGCAGCTCGGCAAAACCGATATCAAACATCTTAAATTAAGACTTAGATTCGGTTTTATCTTCAGTTTTTTCAGCGTCTGCAGTTTTAAATTCTGCATCACTCTCTTGAGCGATTGATTTAGGCTCTTCTTTCGCGCCTTCGTCAGACATTGCTTTTTTGAAGCCTTTTACAGCTGAGCCTACATCACCACCAAGGTTACGAAGTTTCTTAGTACCGAACAGCAGAATGATAATGCCGAGTACGATAACCAATTGCCAAATGCTGATACCACCAAAACCCATTACAGTTCTCCTAACGCGTTGTTGTTCTATTTTAGTTTGTTATACACCTATTATTTGGTGCGATTTGCTTTTTCTTCAAGGCCTGACAGACCAAAACGTCGTGCCAGCTCCTCTAAAACCTGTTCCGGTGACACATCTAAGTGCTTTAACGCCACCATGGTATGGAACCAAAGATCAGCAGTTTCGTAGATTAGCTCCGAATTGTCACCACTATTTTCTGCATCTTTAGCCGCAAGGATGGTTTCTGTCGCCTCTTCACCTACTTTTTCTAAGATCTTGTTTAAACCTTTAGAATAGAGACTGGCTACATAGCTCGAGTCAGCTGAGGCCCCTTTACGTTCCTCAAGAATAGCGGACAGTTCGCCAATAACGTTATTCACCTTTGGTATCCTCTTTCGCATACAGCAGCGCTGGATCCTTCAGCACGTCCGTTTCAACTTGCCATTCGCCGGTTTCACTGTTGAGCTTACGGTAAAAACAGCTACGGCGACCTGTATGACAAGCCACATCGCCAATTTGTTCAACGCTCAACTGAATGACATCTGCATCACAGTCCAAATGGATCGCATGCAGCTGCTGAACATTACCCGACTCTTCGCCTTTACGCCAAAGCTTTTGACGTGAACGTGACCAATAAATGGCACGACCTTCGGCGACGCTCAACTCCAATGACTCGCGATTCATCCAAGCGACCATTAGGTTTTCACCGGTTTTATAATCTTGAGCGATCGCTGGTACTAAGCCACGATCATCCCACTTAATCTCATCTAACCAAGACATCTCTCTTTCCTATGCCCGCCACACAAGCAACCAGGCTAAACCGGCTGGTATCCAAGCATAGCCAGGTAAAAACTCCACCCATGCTAATACTGCTGGCTCTGCTAATGCCGTCGCAGCCGCTAAGGTGGCTGCCAGCAACAGTGTACGGCGTGTATTACGTGATCGCTGCTCTTGGGCATGCTGTAGAGCAATCATTCGCTGATACTCTAACTCACCCGCTTGACGATTTTGTTGCAAGTTATCAAAGACCAACTGTGGTATTTGCGGTAACTTCTCAATCCAATCCGGTGCCTGCTGTTTGATGTTCTTAATCATCGCTTTGACACCCATACGCTCTTTCATCCAGTTCTCTAGATAGGGTTTACCCGTTTTCCAAAGATCCAACTCTGGATAGAGCTGTCGACCAAGCCCTTCAATATTGAGCAAGGTTTTTTGTAGAAGAATCAGCTGTGGTTGAACCACCATGTTAAAGCGACGTGCCGTCTGGAATAGCCCCAGCAGCACCATACCAAATGAGATATCTTTCAATGGCTTTTCAAAAATTGGCTCACAAACACTGCGAATTGCGGTCTCAAACGCATGAACATTGGTATCAGCAGGCACCCAACCTGAATCGATATGCAGTTGCGCGACCAAACGGTAGTCGCGCTGGAAGAAGGCCAAAATATTACGGGCTAGGTAACTCTGATCTTCAGGTGAGAGGGAACCAACAATACCAAAATCAACGGCAATGTATTGTGGGTCCTCAGGGTTTTCACGCGATACGAAAATATTACCCGGGTGCATATCGGCATGAAAGAAACTGTCTCGGAACACCTGCGTAAAGAAGATCTCAACGCCACGCTCAGCAAGCTTCTCCATATTGGTACCCTGAGCTTCTAAAGCGTCGATATCCGCCACAGGAATACCGGAGATACGTTCCATCACCATGACGCTTTGACGCGTAAAATCCCAATAGACTTCGGGTACATAAAGAATGTCTGAATCGGCAAAGTTACGACGTAGCTGAGTGGCGTTAGCAGCCTCTTTGCGCAGATCGAGCTCATCAAAGATGGTCTGTTCGTACTCTTCTACCACCTCAACAGGGCGCAGGCGCTTACCTTCGGACCAAAACTTTTGCACCATGCGTGCCATGACATACAGAAGCGCTACATCTTGGCGAATCACCCGTTCAATACCAGGGCGAATCACTTTAACAACGACTGCGCGTCCATCGTTCAAACGTGCTGGGTGAACCTGTGCCACCGATGCTGACGCCAATGGCTCAGCATCGAATTCTGCAAAAAGCTCATCGACACTGGCACCCAGTTGTTTCTCTATCAGTTTGCGCGCCTGTGAACCCTCAAATGGAGGCACTCTATCCTGCAGCAAGGCCAATTCATTAGCGAGGTCAGGTGGCAGAAGGTCACGCCGGGTTGATAGGGTCTGACCGAACTTAATGAACACTGGACCTAAGGCGATCAATGCGCCACGTAAACGCTCCTCGGAGCTGCCATTGGCACGAAAGAATAGTCGCCACGGTAATAGCGTGACCAGTAGGCGAAGGTACCAAGGCAAGCGGGTCGTATTGATGAAGGTATCAAGACGAAAACGGGCAATAACCCAATAAATTTTGATGATTCTAAGAATGCTTTGCACGAAACGGCCGCCAGCACTGATCGATAATGAAGCGGCTATTATGCCACCTTAGAGAGGGACAAAAAACAACTGCCCCAAAAGGAGCAGCTGTTTAGAGGTGATTTAGCCTTTATTGAGCGTTGCGCTCTTTCTCAATCAAATGCTC
>CATEEE010000197.1 GCA_949499045.1 Marinobacterium sp. xm-d-530
AAGGTCGCCGCATTGGAATTCTTCACGGCGAGATGGAACAGTCAGAACGTAAACGTATCTTGCAGTTATTCAGAGACGGCCGGATTAATCATCTAATAGCCACTGATGTTGCTGCACGTGGATTGGACATTGAAGGTGTCGATCTTGTCATTAATTTTGATATGGCGCGCAAAGGTGACGAGTACGTTCACCGTATCGGACGCAGTGGTCGCCAGGGTCGTAAAGGTCTGGCCATCAACCTGATCATGTCAAACGAGTGGAACCTGTCTGCAACCATCCAACGCTACCTTAAAGTGAAGTTTGAGATGCGATCCATCGCGGGACTGAAAGGGCACTACAAGGGGCCTGAAAAAGTTCGTAAAAATGGTCGCGCCGCCGGTAATAAAAAGCGTAAAGAGACTGAAAAACGCAAGAGCATCGATAAGCCAAAGATTAAACAGCGCGTTCGCGATAAGAAGGATATCGGCAAACGTCGTCAGCCAGCGACTTCTGCTTTGGGCGATGGCAATGCACCATTGATGCGCCGCAAGACAACAGGACTGGATCCAAACGATTGATGAAAAAAGTTCTGCCCTCATTTTATCTGAGTCATGGTTCGCCCCTTGATGCATTGGTTTTTGGCGAGTCTGAACAACAGCGTATTGATGAGCTTGCACAATACCCGCAACCCAAAGCGATACTGATCATGTCGCCGCACTGGTTTACTAACGGTATTAAGCTGACCTCATCACTGCAGCCTGAAACCATTCATGACTTTTTCGGTTTTCCTGATGAGCTGTTTGCCATTCAATACCCTGCCAAAGGGGATTTAGAGTTGGCGATTTACGCTCAGTCACTACTTACCTTTGCGGGTTATGAAGTGGAGTTAGATGCACAACGCGGTCTAGATCACGGAGTCTGGGCACCGCTTCGACACCTCTATCCAGATGCAGAGATTCCGGTCGTGGCACTCTCTATGCCAAGAACCAGCACGCCAGAATCACTCTACAAGATGGGGTATGCACTTCGCTCATTAAGACAGGAAGGTGTACTTGTCATTGGATCAGGTAGCACGACCCATAATCTAAGAGACGTTCGCCAACCTGGGCAGCCTGAATACGTTAGCGTATTTACCGACTGGTTAAAAACTCGACTTGAAAAGCACGAGTTGGCTACTCTGCTGAACTACCGTTCAGTGGCTCCTTATGCACAAGCCGCACACCCAACGGATGAGCATCTTATCCCGCTCTACTTTGCCTTAGGCGCAGCCGGTGATGAGTGGTTCAATCTAAAACATATGAACGACGAAGTTCGTCATAGCGCCATCGCTATGGACTCCTGGATGTTTGGCATCAATGCTGAGTAAGCTTTTTAAATCGGATATCGACAAGCTCAAAAAGGCACTACTTAAAGAGGACCTCAAAGGCTTTAGAGAGCTCCTCAACCGAGCCGATAAAACAGATCTATCAACTGAAGTCACCCAGCTCATTGAAGCGACTATTAAAGAGTCTGCACCCGAGTATTTAGAAGCGCTTCTTCAGACACTACCTATCACTGATACAGCGATACTGCTCAACTTCAGCTTATTAGCCTGTACCACTGAACAGCCAAGTAAAACGCTACGAGTGTTGTTGAGAGAGGGATTGCATCAGTTATCAGCCCATCAACTCGATCAGTTGAGTTCGTTTATCGTAAACCATAGAGAGTGTGATCGAATGGCTCTTCTGAGCTTGGTTTCTCAACATGGCTGCGATCTCAATGGGGCGACTGATGCCATTGAATTTGCCATTAAAAACGAAGATCGCGAGCTGATTAAGTTTTTGATCGAGTCCGGTGTCACGTTGAAGGAGCAACAGTTTGTTGAAGCATCTGAAGCGTTTCAAAGCTACGCCAGCCGAATCATTGCAGACAAAACCCTCAGAGACAGCTGGCTTTAGGTCTAGCAAAGACCCTAGCCACAAACCTCACAGCTTGGCCGTTTAGCCAATTTAAGCGTTTGAAACTGCATCGACTTCGCATCAACTAATAGCAATCGTCCCTCTAAAACCTCGCCGATATTAGCCAACACTTTGAGTGCTTCCGCTGCCTGAATCGTCCCTACCATTCCTACAAGGGGTGCAAACACACCTGAGGTTGAGCAGTTTTGATCAACATTGGCGTCCGCTGGATAAAGGCATTGATAGCAAGGTGTTTCAGGGTGACGAGGGTCATAGACGCTAACCTGTCCTTCAAAACGAATCGCAGCGCCAGAGACCAGTGGCTTACCCGCATCAAAACAGGCCCGATTCAGGGCGTGGCGGGTCTGGAAGTTATCCGTACAATCAACCACAAGATCCACATTGCCAACCATCGTTCGCAACAACTCTCCTTCTAACCTGTCAGTGATGACACTGACCTGAGTATTGGGATTGATCGCGGCAATCTGAGCTTGGGCAGACTCTACTTTAAACTCACCCAGTTGTTGATGCGAATGGATCACCTGGCGCTGGAGATTACTTAGCTCGACACGATCATCATCCACCAACACCAACTCACCCACTCCAGCCGTGGCTAAATAGAGCGCTACAGGACTTCCTAAACCACCCAGACCTACAATGAGAACTTTGGCGTTTAACCACGCTTCTTGACCGGCGGCATCAACCTCTGGAAGAAGCAAGTGTCGGCTGTATTGCAATAACTGTTCATCGTTTAACATCAGACTCTCCAACAACCACCGGTAATCCTCGGATTACCCCCAAAATCTTGTCTTGTTTCAACCTGCTCAAAGCCAACCTGTTTAAGCTTATTAGCCACCTGCTCCGCTTGATCATAGCCATGTTCCAGAAGCAGCCAGCCATCAGGGTTAAGATAGGCCGGTGCTTTATCAATAATATAGACAAGATCAGCTAGCCCTTCATCTTCTGCCGTTAATGCCGATAACGGCTCAAAGCGGACATCACCAAGCATCAAGTGAGGATCGATCGGATCGATATAGGGTGGGTTAGAAACAATTAGATCGTATTTTTCGGTCAAGGGCTCAAACCAAGACCCTGTTAGCACCTTTAAATTAGATGCTCTTAAACGAGTCGCATTACGTCTTGCCAAATCGGCAGCTGGTTCAACAAACTCAACCGCATCCATCCGCCAAGCTGGGTTTTCCAGTGCCAACGCGATGGCAATAGCACCTGTTCCTGTGCCCAAGTCCACCGCTAACGATTGAGATTTGAGAGGTAACTCCAGCGCCCACTCAACCAGAGTTTCGGTATCAGGGCGAGGGATCAAAGTGTGCTCGTTGACCTCTAGATCGAAAGACCAGAAACCTCGACGTCCCGTTAAGTGAGCGACAGGAACGCCTTGCGACCGTTTGACCAACATTGATTCAAACTGGCTAAGCTGTTCTGAAGTAAGCTCTTTTTCCGGCCAGGTTCTCAAATAACTTGGATCTTTTTGAAGCACAAAGCAGAGAAAGTGCTCAACATCGACGCGGGCAGAGTCTGATTTCAACTCCGAAGATTTCGCTAGGGCCTCGTCGATGCGCATCAATTAATCGTCAGACAGTGCCGTCAGCTGCTCTGCCTGATACTCCTGCATTAGCGTATTGAGGACCTCATCCATATCACCCTGCATCACCTCGTTCAGCTTATAGAGCGTCAGGTTGATACGGTGATCGGTTAGACGGCCCTGGGGATAGTTGTAGGTGCGAATTCGCTCTGAACGATCGCCTGATCCTACCAAGCTTTTACGGGCACTGGCCTGCTCCGCTTGCACCTTATCGATCTCTGCCTGTTGTAGACGAGAAGCAAGCAATGCCATCGCTTTCGCACGGTTTTTATGCTGTGAACGCTCCTCCTGACACTCTACGACAACACCGGTTGGGATGTGCGTTAAACGTATCGCTGAGTCTGTTTTGTTGACGTGCTGACCACCCGCACCAGACGCACGGAAGGTATCAACTCGCAGGTCTGCTTTATTGATATCGATTTCAGCCGACTCATCCATCTCAGGCATTACGGCAACCGTACAAGCCGAGGTATGAATGCGACCCTGAGATTCGGTTTCAGGAACACGCTGTACACGGTGAGCACCCGATTCAAACTTCAAACGAGAATAAACCGCATCGCCAATTACGCGGGTGATGATCTCTTTATAACCGCCGTGTTCGCCTTCGTTCGCACTAATGACTTCAACGCGCCAGCCAATCTTCTCGGCATAGCGTGAGTACATTCGGAACAGATCACCGGCAAAAATAGCGGCCTCATCACCACCGGTTCCAGCTCGAATTTCAAGAAAGACGTTGCGACCATCATTCGGATCTTTCGGCAACATCAGAATTTGAAGATCGGCATCAAGCTGTTCTTCTAATGCTTTCGCCTCTTTGAACTCCTCTTGTGCCATCTCTTTAAGATCAGCGTCGTCCTCTTCCATCATCAGAAGCGCAGTCACCTGATCCTCTTTCGCCTGATTCCACTTATTAAATGTGGCGACGATCGGTTCAAGATCCGAATATTCTCGTGAGAAATCACGGAACTGATCTTGGTTGCTAATGACACTTGGATCGCTAAGCAGAGCCGACAGCTCTTCAAAACGATCAACCAGCGACTCCAGTCGCTGACGTATGGATTCTTTCATCTTAAATTTCCGACGCTAATCTTTCGATTGCGGGTTGAGTTGAAAAAGCTCTTGAACCGATCGCTGTAAATCGTCACGACCTTCAGCAGATGCTTTGCGCAACTGCACACTCGGTTCGTGTAAAAACTTATTGGTTAGACCATTCGCTAAACGCTTTAGCACCTCTTCAGGTGACTTACCATTTTGCAGTTGCGATAAAGCCTTCTCTAACTCTTCATCGGCGATACGCATCTGCTGCTGTCGTAGTGAGGTCAATGTATCGACAGCATCCAATTCACGCAGTTGACGCATGAAGAGTTCCGCGCCCTGCTCGATGATTGCCTCAGCCTCTTGCGCAGCCTCTTGACGTGATCGCTGATTTTCTTCGATCACCTCAGTCAGATCATCGACGGTGTAAAGGTAAACATCCTCAAGCTCGCCAACCTCCGCTTCAATGTCGCGAGGAACAGCAATATCCACCATAAACATTGGACGGTGGCGGCGCACTTTGAGTGCCCGCTCAACGCTGCCTTTACCCAAAATAGGCAACTGTGACGCTGTAGAGGTAATGACAATATCTGCGTTAGGAAGCTCATCAGGGATAGAGGCAAACTCAACCGCTTTACCATCAACCTCATCGGCTAACGCCAATGCACGTGACAAGGTTCGGTTCGCAATGGTAATCGATTTAATGCCCGCATTTTTCAAGTGTCGAGCAACCAATTCGATGGTTTCACCGGCACCAATTAACAGTGCTCGGCTATCCGCCAAATCGGCAAAAATATGCTGCGCCAAACTAACCGACGCATAGGCAACCGAAACTGGATTCTGCCCAATACTGGTCTCAGTTCGAACCTGCTTGGCGACAGAGAAGGTCTGTCTGAATAGACGCCCAAGTTCTGCATGCGCTCGGCCCGCCTCTTGTGAAACAGAGAAAGAATCTTTTAACTGCCCTAGAATTTGCGGCTCACCTAAGACTAAGGAGTCTAAACCTGCAGCAACGCGCATCATGTGACGTGCAGCGCCTAAATCCCAATGTTCATAGATACAGCCAGAGAGCTGTGATTTATCAACCTGATGGTAGTTAGCCAACCAGTTGAGCAACTGATCTGATCCATCACCCTCTAAACGACAGTACAACTCTGTACGGTTACAGGTTGAGAGTATTGCGACCTCTTCAAGAGCGGCCTCTTCACAGGCTTGCTTAACAGCATCAACCAAAGACTCAGGCGCAAAGGAGACGCGCTCCCTGATCTCAACCGGAGCGGTTTTATGGTTAATCCCTAAAGCGAGTAAAGACATGAATCCGTTTTCTACTTAAATATCACAGGTCGCTAATAATACACGCTAAGACTAAGTCTAATAAGACCTAGCGCCCTGTTTTTAATTTGTTTTGCAGCTTATACACATGACAACACCCAATCGGTTTTCTATAGTGATGAAATTGGTAACCCTAGGAGTTGAGATTTGAGATCGACAATAATCAGTGCATCAGCCCTATCGCTTCTTCTAGCGGGCTGCTCTCCTACAAAGCCAAACAGCCTTTCAGAGCAGGTAGAAATTAAAAGCGTCGAATCGACTGCTATTTATGTACCGGGCGAATTGAACCAAGAGTCTTTGCTGGATCTGATCAGCGCCGAACTCTATGGTCAAAATCGAGAGTTTACTCAATCTCAGGCGCTTTTCTACAAACAAGCCCAACTCTCTCAAAGCCCAGAATTGGCTGAACGTGCCACTCGCATTTCACAATTCATGCGCGACGCTGACCTTGTTGAACAGTCAGCACAACTGTGGCGGTCACTCGATCCAGACAAAGCCCTACCTTTTCAAATTCTTCTAAACCTATACTTTCAAGAGGCCAAAATTGATCAGGCATTGGAGCTATTAACCAATCGCCCTGAGATAAGTTCAGAGACCTATGGTCTAATCGAAAGCCACCGCGCAACTTTGGAGCCCAAGGAGCTCAAAGCGCTGTACGACCTACTTCAACACCAGGGACCAGAGCAACAACAGAAACTCCCCAACATTCTCCTACAAGCTCGAATTCAACGCTCGCTTCAACAACCCGACAAGGCCATAGAGCTTCTTGATCAAGGGCTAGCCATTGATCCAAATAATGCCGATCTAACTCTGGATAAAGCACGCATCATTGGTATCGACCTTGAAGAGGTCCCGCGAGCTCTGAATGAAATGCAGCAAGCGCTTAAAGAACACCCTGACCATCGAGAGTTACAGGCTTTTCAAATTCGTCTTCTGCTGATAGACAGTCCAGAAAAAGTTCCTAGTTTAGTCGAGTCGGCCATCACTACGAGTAATGAAGATCCACAACTGATCTACTACTACGCGCTGTTACTGCTAGAGAACGAATTACTCGACCCCGCAGAGCGCTGGGTTGATCGCCTGATTACCATGGATCCAGAGAACAGTGATATATACCTTTACAAAGGGGCCATTGAACAACAACGCGGCAACACTGAAGCCGCTATAAACGCTTACGACAAAGTTCAATCGGGTGACAACCTGTTAAATGCCTTTGCACGAACCTTAGAACTGATCGATACAGGGACCCCGGTCAAAGAGATAGAAGACCGGCTGAAAACACTCGTTAAACAAGACCCAGAACGCATAGAGTCATTGACTCGCATTGCCGCAGAATGGTTGATGGACTTGCAGCGCAACCAAGAGGCGATTGATCTAATCGATGAGCAGTTAAAGATCATCCCACAGGCTCACTCACTCATTTATGCGAAAGCGATCGCATATGAATCGATCGACACTGAGCTTATGCTGAGTAACCTTGAATTAGCGCTCTCATTAGATGAGGAGAACCCAAGCTTAAAGAATGCACTAGGGTACTCTATGTTGCTCTACTCAGACGATTTTGAGCGCGCGTTTAACCTGATCAAAGAGGCTTACCAATCAACCCCTAACGACCCTGCAGTCGTCGACTCTATGGGATGGGCATTTTACCTTTCAAACAACTACCAAGAGGCGCTGATCTATATTGAGCAAGCCTTTGAAGCCTTCCCAGACCCTGAGGTCGCCAAACACTATATTCAGGTGTTAGCGAAACTGGACCGCATTGACGAAGCCAAGACATTACTGGACACTCTGCTGCAAGATCACCCAGAAAACCGTCATACACTTGAGGCTGAGCAGTGGCTAAACAGCTTGTAAAACTTTTTATACTTTTCAGCTCGGTCGCTTATTTAAGCGGGTGTATAACCAAACCGGAACCGATACCAACACAACCGCTGACAGAACCGGTTCACCAGACGTTCAGTGTGAGTGGAAAGCTGGGCGTTCGAGGTGAACAAATCAGCGAGAGCGCCCGTTTTAACTGGACTCAAAACGGAAAAACGTTCGATCTAGCACTCATCGACCCCTTTGGTAGACAGGTGATGAGGCTGACAGGGAATGATCGTTTTGCAAAGCTGGAGACAGACGATCAGCAGAGCTACGTTGCCGATTCAGCTGAATCATTGATGCTGGAGTTATTGGGTTGGCAACTCCCAGTGAACCATGCCCTTTATTGGATTCAAGGCAGACCCGACCCCAGACAGCCGTTTTTCGCTGATAAGAGCGGGCAATTTCTGCAAAATGAATGGCAGGTAGATACGCTATCACTCACGACTTTAAGCAGTGGAAAGACAGCGCCTCGAAAGATAAAAATGAGCCACTCTCAACTCGATGTCACCTTAATCATCTCTGATTGGCAATTCCCACACTGATTCTGTGTAAAAAACATCCAACAGGGGTTGATTTATAGCGCCCCTAATTTAAAATATGCGCCTCTTAAATTTAGTGGGAAACCACTGGAGAGCGCTAGGGGTATAGCCAAGTTGGTAAGGCACTGGATTCTGATTCCAGCATTCGTAGGTTCGAGTCCTGCTACCCCTGCCATTTATTACGATGACAGATCCTCAACAAACGACTTCATCATACATTTCTTTTGATAAAGAGCAGGACTACGACGTGTCTAAGATGATGGTATTTACTGGCAATGCAAACCCAGCATTGGCAGAACGTGTTGCAGAACGCCTAGATTTGGATCTTGGCCAAGCGACTGTATCCCGCTTCAGCGATGGTGAAGTAAGTGTAGAGATTCAAGAGAACGTCCGCGGTAAAGACGTTTTCATCGTGCAGTCGACCTGTGCACCGACAAACGACAACCTTATGGAGCTAATGGTCTTCATTGATGCTATCCGTCGTGCGTCTGCAACACGTATCACAGCGGTTATTCCATATTTCGGCTATGCCCGCCAGGATCGTCGTCCACGTTCAGCGCGTGTACCAATTAGTGCTAAAGTTGTGGCAACTATGCTGACCAACGTAGGTGTCGATCGTGTTCTTACTGTTGATCTGCACGCTGACCAGATTCAGGGCTTCTTTGATATTCCTGTTGATAACGTCTACGGATCACCTGTCCTTCTAGACGACATTAACGACCAGAACTACGATGATGTTGTGGTTGTATCACCAGACATCGGTGGTGTTGTCCGTGCACGCGCAGTCGCTAAACAGCTTGATACTGATCTAGCAATCATCGATAAGCGTCGTGAGCGTGCTAATGAATCGCAGGTTATGAACCTAATCGGCGACGTTGAAGGTCGTACCTGTATTCTTGTCGATGACATGTGTGATACCGCTGGCACTCTGTGTAAAGCAGCAGCCGCTTTGAAAGAGAAAGGCGCTAAACGCGTTGTTTCGTACATCACACACCCAGTTTTCTCTGGCCCAGCCATTGATAACATTGCTAATTCACAGCTTGATGAGATGGTTGTTACTGACAGCATCCCACTGAGCGAAGCCGCGAAAGGTTGTAGCAAAATTCGCCAACTTTCACTGGCACCCATGTTGGCAGAAGCGGTACGCCGCGTCTGCAACGAAGAATCAATCAGCGCGATGTTCCGTTAAGAACAGCTGATTTTAAGAGCTTCGGCTCACTAAACGCCCTTCGGGGCAAACAGAGCTGTAGAGATCTGGTCGCGGGTCCCTGCAGTTTTTAAATTTATATAGGTATATAAAATGTCTAACTTCACTCTAAATGTAACTGCCCGCGAAGATCAGGGGAAAGGTGCGAGCCGCCGCCTGCGTCGCGCTGGCCAAGTACCAGCAATCGTTTACGGTTCAGCTGAGCCACAGAGCATCAGCCTAAGCGCAAACGAACTAGGTAAAGCACTTCAAAACGATGCGTTCTACTCATCGCCAATCGCGCTTGACCTAGACGGTACTAAGACTGTTGTAATCATCAAAGATCTACAACGTCACCCTGCGAAGCCTGTTGTTCTTCACGCTGACTTCCAGCGCATCGATGACAACCAGCGCATCAAGATCCGTGTACCACTTCAGTTCGTTAACTTCGAAAAATCAGCTGCTGCTAAAGCATCAGCTAAATTCGCTGCAGAAACAGCTGTTGTAGAAGTAACTTGTCTAGCTAAAGACCTTCCTGAGTCAGTTTCTTGTGACCTCTCTGAGATCCAGACTGGTCAGATTGCTCACCTTTCAGACATCGTTCTACCAGAAGGTGTTGAAATCATTGCTCTACGTCGCGGCGAAGACCACGACCAAGGAATCGGTTACTGTTACTCACCACGCGGTGCTAAAGTAGCAGGCTAATAGCCTAATACGCACCAGCTTATGGAAGGTATCAGCCTCATTGTCGGACTAGGCAACCCAGGTGCTGAGTACCACGAAACACGCCATAACGCTGGTGCAGAACTGGTTGAGCAGCTCGCTGCTCAACACAGTTCGCCTCTTCTGCCCAACAAAAATTACTTTGGGCTCTACAGCAAGATCTTAATCGACGGACAACCTGTTCATCTTTTGGTCCCAACGACCTTTATGAACCGCTCAGGTAAATCTGTAGCAGCACTTGCGAACTTTTTTAAAATTCCCGTTCAATCCATTTTGGTCGCTCACGATGAGCTTGATCTGCCACCGGGGGTATCACGTCTAAAAAAAGGCGGAGGTCACGGCGGACACAATGGTTTGCGCGACATTATTGCCAGCATGGGCAATAACAAAGATTTTTACCGCCTCCGTTTAGGTATTGGTCATCCTGGCAGCGCTCAACAGGTCGCTGGATTTGTATTGCGCAAAGCACCTATTGCCGAGCGTCAATCTACCCAACAGGCGATCGATGAGACTTTGAGATACATTCCAATGATTGTCTCGGGGGATCATGCCAAAGTAATGAACACACTTCACAGTTTTAACGCATCAGCGAAATAGGACAGTATCATGGGATTTAAATGTGGCATCGTCGGCCTACCAAACGTCGGCAAATCAACGCTCTTTAACGCGCTTACCAAAGCGGGTATCGATGCAGAGAACTTCCCATTCTGTACCATCGAGCCAAATTCAGGCATCGTGCCAATGCCAGATCCGCGCCTAAACGCACTGGCAGAGATCGTAAACCCAGAGCGCATTCTGCCAACTACGATGGAGTTTGTGGACATCGCAGGTCTAGTTGCCGGCGCATCTAAAGGTGAAGGCTTGGGTAACAAATTCCTAGCCAACATCCGTGAAACTGATGCCATTGCACACGTGGTTCGCTGCTTCGAAGATGAGAACGTCATCCACGTTGCTAACCGCATCCACCCATTAGAAGATATTGAGACGATCAACTTAGAGTTGGCTCTGTCAGATCTAGAATCCTGCGAGAAACAGTTACAACGTGTTCAGCGCTCCGCTAAAGGTGGTGACAAAGAGGCAGTGGCTCAGAAGGCTCTGCTTGAGAAACTTGTCCCTCACCTATCAGAGGGCCAACCAGTACGCTCTTTGGAGCTCTCTGACGACGAGCAGAAGCTAGTTAAGGGATTCCACCTTTTGACTACCAAACCAACTATGTACATCGCTAACGTCTCTGAAGAGGGCTTTGAAGACAACCCTCATCTGGATGCCGTTCGTGAGTTTGCAGCCAATGAAAACGCTGAAGTCGTTGCGATCTGCAACAAGCTAGAGTCTGAAATCTCTGAGTTAGAAGATGACGAACGTCTTGAGTTCCTGCAAGACATGGGCATGGAAGAGCCTGGACTGGATCGTGTGATTCGCGCTGGTTACCAGCTACTTGGCCTGCAAACCTACTTCACGGCCGGTGTTAAAGAGGTACGCGCTTGGACTGTTAAGATTGGTGCAACCGCCCCTCAAGCAGCGGGTGTCATCCACACCGATTTCGAAAAAGGATTCATCCGTGCTGAGACAATCAGTTACGATGATTTCATCGAATACCAGGGTGAAAAAGGGGCTAAAGAGGCCGGTAAAGCTCGCTTAGAAGGCAAAGAATACATCGTCAAAGATGGCGACGTTATTCACTTCCGTTTCAACGTTTAAAACGATTATTTGTGAATTGATCAGCGATTGATCGATTCACAATTTTATCAGGCCGAATTTGGGTTTTTCCCTTAGATTCTATTGACATAGAAGCCTATAGAAGGAATAATTCGCGGCCTTGAAAGATGGCAATGTAGCTCAGTTGGTTAGAGCAACGCATTCATAATGCGTGGGTCACAGGTTCGAATCCCGTCATTGCCACCATTCTAGGGGTATAGCCAAGTGGTAAGGCAGGAGGTTTTGATCCTCCCATGCGCAGGTTCGAGTCCTGCTACCCCTGCCATTTTAGAAACAAAAAAACCTCGCCAATGCGAGGTTTTTTTGTTTCAGATTGTCAATCACACGTCTCGATCACGGAACCCGATCAGATAAAGAATTCCATCCAACCCCAGTGTGCTGATTGACTGCTTGGCATTTTCACGCACTAATGGTTTAGCTCTAAATGCAATACCTAAACCCGCGATAGAGAGCATTGGAAGGTCGTTTGCACCATCCCCTACTGCAATGGTCTGTTCCAGTGACACACCCTCTTTAGCAGCAATTTCACGCAGCAATTCGGCTTTACGCTCGCCATTGACCACGGTACCCACCACTTTACCGGTTACCTTACCGTCTTGAATATCGAGCTCATTGGCGTGAATATAATCAAAGCCCAATCGCTTTTTCAGGAACTTGGCAAAATAGGTGAAACCACCTGATAGAATCGCGGTTTTGTAACCTGTGCGTTTAAGCTGAGACATCAGCTCCTCGGCACCTTCTGTCATTTTCAGACGTTGAGCAATGCCTTCTAGAACAGACTCATCCAATCCTTCTAACAGTGCGACACGACGCTTAAAGCTCTCATTAAAGTCGATCTCACCACGCATAGCAGCTTCAGTAATCTCAGAGACCTGCTCACCCACACCCGCCTCTTTGGCCAGTTCGTCTATAACTTCTGCTTCAATCAACGTCGAATCCATATCGAACACCACCAAACGGCGGTTACGACGATAGATGTCATCACGCTGGAATGCGATATCCACGCCCAACTCTGATGCCAAGGTTAACAGGGTAGCGCGCACCTCAGTCTCATCTGCTGACATATCACGCACTGAGAACTCAACACAGGCCTTACTGCTCTCCTCTTCAACCGCATCGATAGAGACACGACCAGAGAGGCGAGAGATGTTGTCGATATTAAGATCGTAACGAGCAGCCACTTCGGTCACTCTGGCAATATGCTCAGCTGAAATACGTCTCGCAAGCAGCGTAATGATATGACGAGATTTTCCCTGTGCGCCAACCCAGCTCTGGTACTCATCCAGAGTAACCGGCTCAAAGCGCGGCACCATGTTCATCTCGTGCGCTTTGAACAGCAGATCACGAAGTAGCGGTGAAGACTCAGCCTCGTGAGGGACTTTTAACAACAAACCAAGGGATAACGTGTTATGAATGACTGCTTGGCCGATGTCTAGAACATCAACATCATACTTAGCCAGAATCGTAGTGATACCAGCCGTTACTCCGGGTTTATCAGAGCCAGACAGGGTCAACAAAATAAGTTCGTTCATTCTCTTACTCGAGTCAAAAAAGGCTGTATTAATTATACCCAGTTAAGAACGCTTACGCTTAGGCGCGCCGCTCTTTTTTGCTCCGCGGTTCTTGCTGGCAGTGTTACCACGACCACCCGATTTAGCACCGCCTTTACCTTTTTGATCAAACAGTCCCATAGCCACTCGCTCACGGACTGACGGTTTTTTAGTCGGTTTATTCTTCTCTGAATCGAGCAGTTCGAAATCGATCTTACGCTCATCCAAATTAACCTGAGCAACACGCACTCCAAGTCGATCGCCCAGCTTAAAGACACGTCTAGTTCGTTCACCAATCAAACGCTGCTTACCCGCCTCAAACTGATAGTAATCACTCGGCAGACTGGTAATATGCACCAGACCATCGACAAACAGATCATCCAACTCAACAAATACACCAAAGCCGGTAACCGCAGAGACCACACCAGTGAACTCTTCACCAATCTGGCTCTGCATGTATTCACATTTAAGCCAAGAGACCACATCACGTGTCGCTTCATCCGCACGGCGTTCAGTCATCGAACAGTGCTCACCGAATTGCAGCATCTGTTCTGCACTGTAGTTCACGACAAAACCAGGGTTGCGAACAAAACCATCCGGCCGTGTCGCTCCTTTAATCTTTTTCTCTTCATGTATTGCGGAACGGATCATTCGGTGCACAAGTAGATCTGGGTAGCGACGAATAGGGGAAGTAAAGTGTGTATACTCTTCATACGCTAAACCAAAGTGACCGTGATTATCTGGGCTATAGACAGCCTGCTGCATTGAGCGGAGCATCATGGTCTGAATAATATGACGATCAGGACGGTTTTCGATTGCAGAGGCCAGTTTTAAATAGTCTTTAGGCTCCGGTGAATCACCACCCGGTAGCGCGAGACCTAACTCACCTAAAAACGATCGCAAATTTTCTAAGCGCTGCTCTTTAGGGCCATCATGGATACGGAATATAGACGGTTTTTTACGCTTCGCTAAGAACTTAGCGGTCGCCACATTCGCGGCCAACATACACTCTTCGATGAGCTTATGAGCATCATTACGCGTAACAGGAACAATGTTCTGAATCTTCCGCTCATCACTGAATACGATACGCGTCTCAGTGGTATCAAAATCGATCGCACCGCGATCATCGCGCGCCTCGCGAAGACGGTGGAACAACCCGTGCAGAGTCTGAAGGTGAGGTAATACCTGCTTGTATTGATCTCGCCACAGTTCAGCATCGGCCGAGTCATCATCACGATCTAACATGGCACCCACTTTGGTGTAGGTCAGGCGAGCTTTAGAGTTAATAATGCCTTCGAAAAACTCCGCATCACCAATAGAGCCATCACGTTTGATGTTGAGCTTACACACCATCGCCAAACGATCAACATTTGGATTTAGTGAACAAAGTCCATTGGACAACAACTCAGGCAGCATCGGCACGACATACTCGGGGAAGTAGACCGAATTACCGCGTTTCACAGCCTCTTTATCCAACTCGCTGTTCGGTTTTACATAATACGAGACATCAGCAATTGCCACCCATAGGCGCCAGCCGCCCATCCGTTTTTTCTCGGCGTAAACCGCATCATCGAAGTCACGAGCATCTTCACCATCGATTGTGACGAAAGGAAGATTCCGCAGGTCGACGCGATTAGTCTTATCCTCTTCGCGGACCTCCGGTGTTAAATCACCGATCTCTTGATGCACACCGGCATTCCACTCGTTAGGAATATCATGGTTATGAATGGCAACTTGAATCTCCATACCCGGCGCTAGGTGATCACCCAACACCTCAACCACTTTTGCACGAGCAGGATGGCGCTTATCTGGCTGCTGAACCAGCTCAACAACAATCAGCTGACCATCTTCGTATTTCAGATCTTTATCAGGATCCGGCATCACTACTATCTGATTGGTAATGCGTTGATTCTCCGGAATCAGAGAGCCAAAACCATTCTCACCATCAAAGCGACCCACCACCTTTTTAAGTGAGCGCTCGAGCAGCTCGATCACCTTACCTTCAGGGCGACCACGATGATCAGAACCGATCTCTTGCACAAGAACACGGTCACCATCAAATAGCTGCTTCATCTGGCGAGCACTGATGAATAGATCATTGCCACCAGCATCAGGCTTAACAAAGCCAAAGCCATCACGGTGACCGATCACTCGACCAGGTATCAGATCCATCTTTTCAATCAAACCAAATTGATTGCGACGATCCGATATCAACTGTCCATCACGGCACATCGCAATCAAACGACGTCGCACCGCTTCAATATCATCAGGATGAGTAAGCTTAAGCTCCGCACACAGGTGTGCATGACTAATAGGAGCCCCCCACTTACGAAGAAACTCGGTAATGTAGTCTCGACTCGGTACTGGTCGGTCGTACTTACCCGCCTCTTGTTGTGCGTTAGGGTCGTTATCGCGCCACTGCTTACTCATTAATTACTCATTCCATTTATCTGTTTAGGTAATACTAACCTGAAATAAAAAAGCCGGCATCAAGAGCCGGCTTAAATGTTAGGGCATTTCGTCTATTTCTGACTCTTCCTTGGGCGGAGGTATCAGATCTTCTTTAGCAACCTTGAGTGCCAACAACAGGTTCGCTGCGACATAGATTGATGAGTAGGTACCAATCACCACACCCGCTAACAGCGCTATCGCAAAGCCACGGATGGTCTCACCGCCAAATACCAACAGTGCTAACAGCACAAGCGCAGTGGTTAATGAGGTCACCAATGTACGGCTCAACGTCTGCGACAGCGAGCTGTTCATAATCTCAATTGGACCACCTTTACGCATGATGCGGAAGTTTTCACGGATGCGGTCATAGACAACGATCGTATCGTTCAACGAATAACCGATCACTGCGAGCACTGCTGCCAATACCGTCAGATCGAAATCCAACTGCATAATCGAGAAGAAGCCAAGCACAATGGTCACATCGTGAACCAATGCCAATACAGCACCGAGTGAGAACTTAAACTGGAAACGAAACGCAAGGTAGACCATGATCATTGCAAGCGCCAGCAGCATGCCTAAGCCGCCCTGTTCGCGAAGCTCTTCACCGACCTGTGCACCGACGTACTCGTTACGACGCAATTCAACGGCCATACCATCAGCTTTCAGCGCCTCAACCACTTTGTCGCCCAGCTTAGGATCGTGAGTCTCACCCAAACGGATCAACACATCGGTGCTGGAACCAAAGTTTTGTACCACAGCATCCTGATACCCCGCCGCCGACAGCTGCTGACGAACGAGGTTTAGATCTGCTGACTCCTGGTAGCCCACTTCAACCAAACTACCGCCGGTGAAATCGAGACCAAAACGAAGACCGTTTACAGCCAATGACGCGACCGACGCAAGCATCAAAACGATCGAGAAAATACCAAAGGCCTTACGCAGACCCATGAAATTATAAAGTTTGTGAACTTCTGACATCCCTAGACCTCCTTACAGCTTGATCGATTTAAGTTGTTTGCCGCCATACACCAGATTCACCATCAGGCGAGTCACAATAATGGCTGTAAACATTGAGGTCAAAATACCGACTGAAAGCGTAATCGCAAATCCTTTCACAGGCCCTGTGCCCATAGCAAAAAGGATCAATGCAGCGATTAACGTAGTAACGTTGGCATCCAGAATCGTCGTAAAGGCACGCGCAAAGCCCGAGTGAATCGCTGATTGCACTGGCATACCGGCTTTGAGCTCCTCTTTGATACGCTCGAAGATCAAGACGTTGGCATCCACCGCCATACCGACCGTCAACACAATGCCTGCAATACCTGGAAGGGTCAGTGTCGCTGAAAGAATCGACATAACTGACACCAGCATCACTAAGTTCAACGTCAATGCAATGTTGGCAATAAGACCAAACACACGGTAGTAAGCCAGCATGAAGAGCATGACAATAGCGAAACCAATTTGAACGGACGTCAGACCGAGCTCAATGTTTTCAGCACCCATAGATGGACCTACGGTACGCTCCTCAACGAAGTAGATGGGTGCTGCTAGTGCACCGGCACGAAGCAACAGCGCCAGCTCAGAGGCTTCTTGTG
>CATEEE010000198.1 GCA_949499045.1 Marinobacterium sp. xm-d-530
GATGCGCCACAGTAGGGACAATGCATATTGGCCTCTCAGAGCTGTTAAAAGAGCGAAAAAGGGCAGCTCAGTGCTGCCCTAGATATTCTATGTGGTTGAGAGCGAACTCTCAAATCCACCATTAAGCGTAAACTGGGTATTTCGCGCAGATCGCTTTAACCTGTTCTTTAACGCGGTTAATCACATCGTCATTGTCGATATTCTCAAGCACGTCACAGATCCAGTTGGTTAGCTCAGCCACTTCAGCCTCTTTGAAGCCACGGCGAGTAACCGCTGGAGTACCGATACGCAAGCCTGAAGTAACAAACGGTGAACGCGGATCGTTTGGAACTGAGTTCTTGTTCACAGTGATGTTGGCACGGCCTAGTGCAGCATCAGCGTCTTTACCGCTGTACTCTTTACCGATTAGGCTGAGTAGGAATAGGTGATCATCTGTACCGCCAGACACGACATCAAAGCCACGCTGCTGGAATACTTCAGCCATCGCTTGGGCATTCTTAACAACCTGAGCTTGGTACGCTTTCCACTCTGGCTCCATCGCCTCTTTGAAGCAGACAGCTTTCGCTGCGATCACGTGCATCAATGGGCCGCCCTGAGACTCTGGGAAAACCGCAAAGTTCAATTTCTTCTGCAGCTCTTCATCAGCACGAGCCGATAGGATCAAACCACCACGTGGACCACCAAGCGTTTTATGAGTCGTCGTCGTTACGACGTCAGCGTATGGCAGTGGGCTTGGGTAGACGCCAGCAGCCACTAGACCCGCAATGTGAGCCATATCGACGAACAGGTATGCACCTACTTTGTCAGCGATTTCACGGAACTTAGCCCAATCAACCACTCGAGAGTATGCAGAAAAACCTGCGATGATCATTTTTGGCTTGTTCTCTAGAGCTAGGCGTTCAACTTCCGCGTAGTCTAGATCACCGTTCTCATCCAAACCGTACTGGAATGCGTTGTAGATACGGCCAGAGAAAGAGACGGCTGCACCATGAGTCAAGTGACCACCGTGAGCAAGGCTCATACCCAAAATGGTATCGCCCGCTTTACACAGCGCCATGAAGACGGCTGCGTTCGCTTGTGAACCTGAGTGTGGTTGAACGTTGGCAAAAGTTGCACCGAAAAGCTCTTTAGCACGCTCGATCGCTAGCGTCTCTGCTTTATCAACGTACTCACAACCGCCGTAATAACGCTTACCTGGGTAACCTTCCGCGTACTTGTTAGTAAGAACTGAACCCTGAGCTTCCATTACACGTGGGCTGGTGTAGTTCTCAGACGCAATTAGCTCAATGTGCTCTTCTTGACGCGTCTCTTCAGACTGCATTGCTGCCCAAAGTTCTGCATCGTAGCTAGCGATGTTCATATCCTTACTAAACATGGAGATCCCCTGTATTGGTTCAACGATCTGACCTCTGTGGCTGCAACCACGCAGCGTGATCAGTTCGAAAGATTTTAATGGCGCGCATTATAAGTCAAAAAGGGTAGAAAAATCACTTGAAAAGCGATCAGGTCAAAGTGCAATTGTTCTCACGTTAAAGTGAGCCGACCTGTGATTTGATCGCCCCCTATCTGGTATACTCTGCGCAACCTTTTTAAATGGGCCCTTCAACTGCGTTGTGGCCCGATAGTTTTGCTAGGAATCAACACATGGCACAGTTTGTCTATTCAATGAACCGCGTTGGCAAGGTGGTCCCACCCAAGCGCGAAATTCTTAAAGATATCTCTCTATCTTTCTTCCCTGGCGCGAAGATCGGTGTACTCGGTCTGAACGGAGCAGGTAAATCGACTCTGCTCAAAATCATGGCGGGGGTCGATCAGGATTACATCGGTGAAGCGCGTCCAATGCCAGGCATCAACGTTGGCTACCTGCCACAGGAGCCAGAGCTGGATGAGACAAAGACCGTTCGTGAAGTGATCGAAGAGGCGGTCTCTGATGTTAAAGGCGCTATGGCTGAGCTGGACGAAGTCTATGCAGCTTATGCAGACCCAGATGCCGATTTTGATGCCCTAGCAAAACGCCAAGGCGAACTTGAGAACCTGATCACTGCCAAAGATGGCCACAACCTTGATACAGCACTTGAGCGCGCTGCCGATGCAATGCGTCTGCC
>CATEEE010000199.1 GCA_949499045.1 Marinobacterium sp. xm-d-530
GCTTTTGTTGGTTTTTTACAAGTTATATCAATAACTTATGAACAGTAAGTTGTATATCCTTTATTTCAAACTGTGTCATAATTAACGCGTTACTTAACCTTAATAAAGGAGCGCGTTGTGTCACAAGATCTGATGCTAGCTGAGTGGAATGCTCGTGAATCTATCGCTGAAGCGATGGTCCCTGTGGTTGGTCGTTTGTACCGTGAATCAAACGTTGAAATTTCTGTTTTCGGCCAGCTATCTGTTCGTAAATCCGTGATCGATCTGCTTAAAGATCACCGTTACGTTCGTCAGGTTGAGGGTGAAGAGCTTTCCGTTGTGGATACATTCCCAGTCCTAGAGAAAGTGTCTCAAATGGGTATCCGTAATGCGCACATCGATATCGGTAAGTTAGCTGTTAATTTCCGTAAATCGGGTGCAGCTGACTTGAATGATTACCTTGAATCTGAACTCTCTGGTGCCTCGACCGAAGATACTGGCGAACAAGACGTTGTCCTTTACGGTTTTGGTCGTATCGGTCGTTTGTTAGCACGTTTCATGTTGAACCGCTCAGGTGCGGGCCATACGCTGCGTCTACGTGCAATTGTTGTTCGCAAGGGTAAAGCTGACAACGACTTAGAGAAGCGTGCTAGCCTGTTGCGTCGTGACTCTGTACACGGTTCGTTCAAGGGCACTATTCAGGTGGATGAGGCGACCAACTCTTTGATCGTCAATGGTAATGCCATTAAAGTGATTTTCGCCGATGGCCCAGATCAAGTAGATTACACTCAGTATGGCATTAACAATGCTCTTGTGATTGATAACACGGGTATTTGGCGTGATGACAAAGGTCTTTCGCTTCACCTTCAATCTAAGGGTGTTGATCGCGTTATTCTTACCGCTCCCGGTAAAGGCATCAAAAACATCGTTATGGGTGTTAACCACGGTGACATCGATGCTTCAGACAAAATCTTGTCAGCTGCTTCTTGTACGACCAACGCCATTACTCCTGTTCTTAAGGCGATGGATGACAAGTACGGCGTTACTAATGGTCACGTTGAGACCGTTCACTCATACACTAATGACCAGAACCTGATCGATAACTACCACAAAGGTGATCGCCGTGGTCGTGCCGCAGCGTTGAATATGGTTATCTCTGAAACAGGTGCGGCTAAAGCGGTCTCTAAAGCGCTTCCACAGCTGGAAGGTAAGCTAACCGGTAACGCTATTCGTGTACCGACTCCAAACGTCTCTATGGCGATTCTTAATCTTAACCTAGAGAAAGAGACGGAGCGCGAATCCCTGAATGACTACCTTCGTGAGATTGCACTTCACTCTGATCTACAGAAACAGGTTGATTACTCTAACTCACCTGAAGCGGTATCAAGTGACTTCGTTGGCTCACGTGCAGCGGGTGTGGTGGATGCATTGGCAACCATCTCCAGCGGTAAGAGCTGTGTTCTCTACGTTTGGTACGATAACGAGTACGGCTACAGCTGTCAGGTTATCCGTCTAGCACGTGAGATCACTAACTGTACGCTTAAGGCTTTCCCTCAACACTAATTGCTCTCTTAATAAAAAACCGGAGTGACCGTAAGGGCTCCGGTTTTTTTGTCTCTGATTCATTTGAAATAAACAGGTATAATGCGCCCAACTTAAAGGCATAGGTCATTATGGAACGTATTAACTGGTTTCCCGGTCACATGCATAAAGCGCGTAAAGAGATTGCGCAACTTATGGATGAGGTCGACATTGTTATAGAAGTATTGGATGCTCGCTTGCCTCGCTCAAGCGAGAATCCGTTGGTCACCTCACTGCGCAGAGGTAAGCCGGTTCTTAAAATACTCAACAAATCGGATTTGGCAGACCCTGTTAAAACAAAGGCTTGGTTGCAAGAGTTCAATGCACAAGAGGGCATTACGGCTATTGAGTTAACGACCAGCGACAAGAAAACCATTAAATCGATCCCTCAGATTTGCAAGGATGCCGTACCTGCGCGTGCCAACAAAGAGCGCCCTGTACGAGCCATGATTATGGGTATTCCGAACGTTGGTAAATCCACGTTGATCAACGCTTTGTTAGGTCGACGCATTGCTAAAGTGGGCAATGAACCAGCCGTGACTAAAGCAAATAAACGTTACAGTGTCTTTCAAGGCATGGCACTGTCCGATACGCCTGGTATTTTATGGCCCAAAATTGAGGATCAGGATTCTGGTTATCGTTTGGCTGTCAGTGGCGCTATTAAAGATACCGCGATCGATTATGATCAGGTAGCAGTCTACGGAGCTAACTTCATCCTTAATGCCTACCCAGATCGATTAGTAGAGCGTTATAAGCTCAAAGAGTTGCCGGATTTGGGCGAGGGCTTGTTGGATCAAATTGGCCGCAAACGAGGCTGCTTGAGGCCAGGCGGTGTGGTTGATATTCACAAAGCCGCCGAGATACTAATGAATGAGATGCGCGGTGGTAAGCTAGGTCGCATCAGTTTTGAAACCGTTGAAGAGTGGCAAGAGAAAGATCGTATTGCTGCTGAATTAGCTGCCCAAGAGGCCGAAGAAGCGGCTAAGGCAGAGGAGAGTTCTAAGTGACCCGTTTAAAAAAACAGAAGCGCATGGCTAACAAAATTGTGCTGGATAAAACCCCGCGTAAGCAGGAGCGTCTAGCCGACCCTGATAGCTATGAGAGTCGAAAGCAGCGTGCACAAAAACAGAAGAAGAAACATGCATCTGTTGATCAGAAACGTATCAATGCGAAACCGACTAAATCGGCTATTGAACGTGATACCGAGGCTGGCCGTCGCGGTGAGCGAAAAGGTGGCCGTTTAGCGGATAAAATACGCCAATACAACGCTGAAAAAGAGATCGCCGAAACAGGCGATAGCAACAGCGAGCAGATCCGCGACAGTCAATGAGTAGACGCACTGTTGAAGTCCTAATCATTGGTGCCGGTGCATCCGGGCTCATGTGTGCGTTAACGGCCGGTTATCGAGGTCGTTCTGTTCTGGTGTTGGAGCATACCAAAAAGGTAGGCCGAAAAATTCTAATGTCGGGAGGAGGACGTTGTAATTTCACTCATCTACACTCTTCTCCCGTCAATTTTCTATCGAATAACCCTCACTTCTGTAAATCGGCTTTGAGTCGTTATACGCCTCAACACTTTGTCGATATGGTCGATCGCCATGGTATTGAGTACCACGAGAAAACACCGGGCCAACTGTTCTGTAACGAATCCAGTAAAGAGATTCTGACCATGCTGACCACAGAGTGTGATTGGGCAGGTGTGAAGATTGAGACAGAAGTCTCCGTGCAATCACTTACTCAAATTGACAGTGGTTTTATTGTTGAAACCTCTACAGGCTCCATTCAGTGTGAATCACTGGTGGTTGCATCGGGTGGGCTCTCTATTCCCAATGGTGGAGCGACGGGCTTTGCTTATGTGGTGGCAAATCAGTTTGGTTTGCCGGTTACCCCTCGGCGAGCTGCACTCGTCCCTTTCACTCTTCAGCCCGATATATTAACGCCGTTAAAAGAACTTTCCGGTACTGCACAAGACGCGCGTGTCAGTTGTTCTGGCATGAGTTTTTTAGAGCCCATTCTGTTTACACATCGTGGTATTAGTGGGCCTGGTGTTCTTCAGATCTCTAGCTATTGGCAGCCTGGCGAACCTGTAGAGATTGATCTATTGCCCAACATCTCAATTGAGGATCGTTTAAAAGAGGCGCGTAGTTCGACGCCCAAACAGAGCATTGAGCGGGTGCTTAGCGAGCAGATGAGTAGGCGGTTGGCGCAAGTGCTCTGTTCACTGTGGGGCTTCTCTGGGGTGATAGGTGATTACTCTAACGATAAGATTGAATCACTATCCACAAAGTTACATCACTGGCAGGTAAAACCGTCGGGAACCGAAGGTTATCGCACCGCCGAGGTGACGATTGGTGGGGTAGAGACTCAGGCAATCTCTCAGAAAACCATGGAAGTTAAAAACATACCAGGCCTATATTTTATTGGCGAGTCATTGGACGTGACGGGGCACTTAGGTGGACATAATTTCCAGTGGGCGTGGGCATCCGGCAATGCTGCAGGTGAAGTGGTATAAGTGTTAAATTCGGGGTCTGACCTTCGGTCTGACCCCACTTTACAGTTACGCTCCAGCTTCTGGAAAACTGCTCAGAGAGATAGGTCAGACCCGCTAACGAAAAGGTGCTATTTGGTTTTACAGCTATTCAGTCCGAATAGTGTATAGGCACCGCAGAATCCGAACAGGCCAGTTAAAAGTGGCACAACACCTATGTATCCCCAGTTACCGACGGTTCCTGTGAAGGCCAATCCAATCAGGATTAAACCTACAATGATGCGCAGAGCGCGATCCATTCCACCCACATTACATTTCATCTAACACTCTCCTATTAAGTTTTGAGCAATGTAACTATCTATACGATGTTGAGTGAGATTGAGCCCACTCCTTCAACACTTCCTTCGATCCGGTCACCTTTAACCACAGGGCCTACGCCTTCAGGTGTGCCTGTGTAGATCAGGTCACCCGGCTGTAAGTGGTAATATTTAGAGAGGTGCATGACCAACTCTGCTGGCGTCCATATAAGATCGGACAAGTCCGCAGACTGTTTGGTTTCACCATTAACACGCAGTTCGATAGTGCCATTAGTGAGCGTACCTGTTACCGATTTGGGTACTAGGTCAGTAATGACGGCACCGCCTTCAAAATTTTTACCTAAATCCCAAGGGCGACGTTTATCTTTACCTTTCTGCTGAAGGTCACGGCGTGTCATATCCAACCCACAAGCGTATCCATAGATCATTGATTCGGCGGTCGCTTCATCCACTTCGAACCCCGGTTTGTCCAGTGCAACTACCCACTCCATCTCATAGTGGAGATCTTCGGTGCCTGGTGGGTAGGTAAGATCGCTTCCCGAAGCCTGAATGGCGTTTAGGTCTTTGATAAAGTAGAACGGCTCTTGCGTAGTTTTATCAATCTTATCGCCCATCTCTGCAGCATGCGCTTGATAGCTTCGTCCAACACAGAAGATACGATTGACTGGAAACTGACGTTCCTCGCCTTGAATCCCTAGGGCGGTGACAGGTCGAGGTGTAAAAAGATAATTATCTGACATTTCATTCACTCTGAGACTGTGGATCAATTGATTGTAATGCTTCAGTCAATTTTTCTACAGAGATTGGTTTGGCAAGAGCCACAGAGGCACCGGCTTCCAATAAACGATCTCTCTCTTCACCAATGGTTGCCGCTGACACCCCGACAATAGGTCCTGTAAAACCTATTTCTCGAAGACCTGAAGCCAAGCCATAGCCATCCAGATTTGGCATAAATATATCAGTCACTACAAGATCAAATTCACTCTCTTTGGCGGCCTCAAGGGCTAACTGACCATCTTCCTGGACAACCACCTCGGCTCCGAGACCCTCAATCATTTTTTTAGTAAGGGTTCGAATCATTAGGTTGTCTTCTGCTACTAGCACTCGCTTACTCGAAAGGTCTAATGAGGGTGGAGTACTTTTAGGGCTCTTTGATGCGTCTGAGGTTTCATCAGTCGAACTGTAATCACTCTCTGTATTAAGAAGATCCAGTGCTAATGTAATCACGAACGTTGCACCACCGCCCGGCGTGTCTTCATATTGAATAGTGCCGCCGAGTTCATTAGCCAGTTGCTGACAAAGATATAAACCAATACCGCTGCCATCCGCTTTGGTATTACCCCGATAATAAGCATCAAATAGATTATTCAGATACTCTTGTTCAATCCCTCGTCCGTCATCACTGATTTTAATCGTATAGTTAGCGATATTGGTGTCGATAGAGGGCTTGGATAAGTCAATCGATATTGTGCTGGCGTCGCTGTGAATGAGTGCGTTGCGCAAAAGGTTGATGATAATCTGTTTCAGGGCTGTGGAGTCAAAATAGGTCTCGTAATCAGTCCAATTTTGTTCGGATAAGACTAAGTTGATGTTGGCCTCTTTGGCTGAGACTTGCATCGATCTTAGTATATTTTGAACGGTGCTTTGTACATGCCCACCTTTTCTTTGCCGAGCTGTCTGTTGTTCAGGTTTAACTACGTTTCGAAGATCATCGATCAACTCCAATAGGTGATTGATGCTCTGGTCGATCTCTTCTGTATGATCACTGTCATCTTCCAACATCATTTTTATGGCAGAGACAGGTGTTCTAATCTCATGAGCAATTATGCCAAAGAGTTTTTTCTCACTTTCGAAGCGCTCTTGCAGCTGAATGTAGGATTGATTTGATTGATTCAGTAGGTTTCTGGACTCCTCTAGAAGTGTTTGTCGATCGGTTGTTTCGATCAAACTCCCAAGAATTTGTCTGTCGACAGACAATAAACCTTGACCGGTCAAGGTGATATCAAAATATCGTCTACCACTCTCATCGAGGATTGAAACTTGAAGATGTTCGGGCCCTTCAAAGCTTGATAAGTTACTGAGAATGTCTGTAAACCTACTATTAATACCCATATCGAAAAAACCTAAAAAGCCTTTGAGCGAAACAAATTCTGTCGCCGGTAGGTTTAGGATGTCCCGAAGCGTGGCTGATGGGCGAACTTTGTTATTGATAGGGTCTATTTCAAAGATACCTATACCTGAGGTATCGGTTGTAATGTTCAGCTTACGAATTGCTGCTTCCGCATCCGTCCTGGCTTTAAGCACCCTGTCATTGGTTAACTTAGACCGAGTAATGTCCTGTATGAATAGGTTGATATTGCCATTTGCATCAGTCCCTATGTTATCGATGCTCCACCAAATAGGATCATTCGTAGTGAGATTAATTGGAACTTGGCAATGTGAGATAGTGCCCTTTAAAAGATGTCTTAAGGTCTCTTGATACGGTTGTTTAATTCGTTGCAGGATCTCTTCTAATGGGACAGTTGAAGCTGGAAAGTTAATACTCTTGCCGTCGAATGCAAATGTAAACGTAGTTGTTTTATGATCAATCGTTGCGACATCAAAGGCTGTGTTTTCTGCTGCTTGCTCTAATAGGGCGATCAACTCTTTATTGGCATTCTCTAATTCAACTGTCTGTTTTTTTGCTTTGACTGCAATCTCCCCACGCTCAATCAGCTCCGTTTGATCAATCATTGAGCCAAAATAGAACCCCTGTTCATCCTGATTAATAGTGAACAGCACTTTTTTAGTCGCCATTTGATCGGCTCTGATTGTAGTAATGGCCTTAAACGGTTGAATAGAGGATGCGGAGAAAATTTCTAGTCCCAATGGTTCGTTGTCGAGTGTGAGTATTGACAACAACTCATCAAGGTTCAGTTCTGTCTCTTTTTGAACGCCAATTAGAGATCGCAGTGCATCGTTGATCCATAATGATCCGGTTGGATCGCTCTGTTCAAACAGTGCGATATTGGAAACAGAAGATATTTTTTCGAAACGATTGACCGCGTTGTTAAGCTCACTTGATTGGTTTTGCAGTGTTTGTCTGGAGATTTGCAATTTACGAATAGTGGAAGCAATAAAACTGCTAATTAAAGCAACTACAGATAGAGTCAATAATACTCTATCTGTAACAATGGCCTGGGTGTAAGGGCTAATCGAAAATTCAATTGCGTTTAGAATAATTGCGCTTGGCAGAAACAGACAAAACAATCTAAACGGTAAAATAATCGCTGCAGATAATAGCGATAGGGAAATTATGATCCCTGGCCTTGATAAAGCATCAGGTGCCAAATTAATAAATAGAATATGGGCTACCAGAAGGACAACTGGAATGAGGTAGGTAAATTTGAATGGGTGAGGGTATTTAGGCTCTAAAGTAACAGCAGTAAGGAGTACCCGGGCAGAAATGATGGCTAACAGAGTGGGCAGAAACTGCTCAGCAAATCCAACGTAATTGGGTTTGTCTTGAAGCTGAGAGATGATGAGAGAACCTAATGCTACGCAGGCTATCCCAAGAGCGCGCCATTTATAACCAACATCTCTCCAGTTGTCGTAGACTGGTGAAACGGTTCGAACAACCGCGACTGTGACACTGCCTATAATCAATGCCTTTATGAGAATCGTGGGCATCGTTTCAGGTGCCGAGTACCAGTGTAAAACTAGGTAACCTATTAGGTAGAAAGCGATTTGTCGGTTTCGAAGTGTTAAGCGTTGAGTAGCTGTTGCTATGAACGCTGTTAAGACGACTGCAAAAAACACCCCTGAATCAAACCAGTAGACGTTATGGAAGGTGTCAAAAAAGAGTGTGAATGAGAGTTTTGCTGCAACGGCCCCAGTCGTTAATGCGAAGACTAACGAGTAAACCGGATGGCTAAAGACTTTTATTACAGGTGAATTCATAGACTGCAAACTTATATACACCTAATCCAAATTAAAGAAACGTGCACAACATACAGCAATATTCGTGCCATTAAATACGTGCCATTAAAGTCGGTTGCGTGGGTTATGTAACATTACTCAGTATAGATTGAAGTGCATAAAAAACTTATTATTTTTTATGCAAAAAAAACGCGCCATAAAGGCGCGTTGTAATGAAGGCTTACTCGTTATTAAACGTTAGCAAACTGGTTCATTGTGTTGTCTTTACCGCCCGCTTTAAGCGCTGCATCACCCGCAAAGTACTCTTTGTGATCATCGCCGATGTTGGAGCCGGCCATATCTTGGTGCTTAACAGTAGCGATACTCTGACGGATCTCTTTACGTTGAACGCCGCCTGCGTATGCAAGCATGCCTTCGTCGCCGAAGTAACCTTTCGCTAGGTTGTCAGTTGACAGAGCCGCTGTGTGGTAAGTCGGTAGAGTGATTAGGTGGTGGAAAATGCCTGCTTCACGAGATGCATCAGCCTGGAAGCTCTGGATCTTAGCATCCGCTTCTTTACCTAGATCAGTCTCATCGTAATCAGCGCTCATTAACTTAGCGCGATCGTATGCTGAAACGTCTTTACCTTCAGCAGTCCAAGCATCAAATACTTGCTGACGGAAGTTAAGTGTCCAGTTGAACGATGGAGAGTTGTTGTAAACAAGCTTCGCGTTTGGAATGACTTCACGGATACGGTTAACCATGCTAGCGATCTGTTGAACGTGTGGTTTTTCAGTTTCGATCCATAGAAGGTCAGCACCGTTCTGTAGAGAGGTAATACAGTCAAGAACCACGCGATCTTCACCTGAGCCTGCTTTGAACTGGAATAGACCCGATTGTAGGCGTTTAGGCTTCATTAGCTGGCCGTTCGCTTTAACAACTACGTCACCGTTGTTGATGTCTTCTGGACCGTTGATCACGTCGCCATCTAGGAAGCTGTTGTATAGATCACCTAGGTCACCTGGCTCGTTAGTTACAGCGATCTGCTTAGTTAGGCCTGCACCTAGAGAGTCAGTACGAGCCACGATAACGCCATCGTCGATGCCAAGTTCAAGGAAAGCGTAGCGAACTGCGTTGATCTTAGCTAGGAAGTCAGAGTGAGGTACCGTTACTTTACCGTCTTGGTGGCCACACTGTTTCTCATCAGAAACTTGGTTCTCTAGCTGGATACAACATGCACCGGCTTCGATCATCTTCTTAGCAAGTAGGTAAGTTGCTTCAGCGTTACCGAAACCAGCATCGATATCTGCAATGATTGGTACGATGTGAGTTTCGAAATTATCGATCTTAGCGATGATCTCTTGTTCTTTGGTGTTGTTGCCAGCGTCGCGTGCAGCGTCTAGCTCACGGTAAAGGTGGTTAAGTTCCCACGCATCCGCTTGCTTAAGGAAAGTGTATAGCTCTTCGATAAGCATTGGCACAGATGTTTTTTCGTGCATTGATTGGTCAGGAAGTGGACCGAACTCTGAACGAAGTGCTGCAACCATCCAACCAGAAAGGTATAGGTAACGCTTATCAGTAGAACCGAAGTGCTTCTTGATAGAGATAAGTTTCTGTTGGCCGATGAAACCATGCCAGCAACCAAGAGACTGAGTGTATTTAGATGTATCAGCATCGTAATCAGCCATATCTTTACGCATGATCGCTGCAGTGTACTTAGCGATATCAAGGCCAGATTGGAAACGGTTCTGAAGTTTCATGCGTGCAGCAGATTCAGCATTGATTGCTGACCATGTGCCGCCGTACTGGTTACATGTAGCCTGTTGAGCTTCAATCTCTTGTTTGTATGTAGACATATCTCATCCTCAATAATGGGTATAAAAGCACCCGAATGTGTTAAATCTCTGTCGGTTCATAAAAATGAAATCTGACGGATGGCGACATCTTGTAGAATGCTGCATCTTCTGTCAAAGCGGTTTTGTGCAGAGCAGCAATGATTATTGACTGGTAGGGGTGTAGGTGTCGTATCTCTTGTAGTTAAACTACAAGCTCTCGAACATGTATTTACTTTTTTTTAATATCAAAATCAGTTGTTTATGAGGATTTATACTATAGTTTAGCGACTTAAGTTTAATAGTAAATGGTCGTAAATTGGATGATTTTACAGGGATTAAAAAGACTTTTTATATGCCTATTTCTTCTATAAGACCTTTGGTGCATGACGGGATGAGGTCGAAATTAATTAGTATTTTTTCGACATAAGCGGTCCTTTGGCGAACCGCCTATCATTTGAGAGCGTCACTGAATTACTGAACGACACCGCTTAGAAAAAGTGATTTTAAGAGGTCAGAATCTTCTAGGTTGAACTCTTCGGCAGATAGATAACTCTGATCAGCGAGTTGTTTTGCAAGCGCTATGTCAAACTCATCTAGATCGATTTGCTCTCCGTTACAGAAGAGTTTGAATTGATCGCCTTCAAGGTATAAAAGACGGTTGTTTGGGGCGATCTCAATTCCGAATTCATTCGTCTCTTCTAACCAGCTTTGATAAGTATTTGGATCATTGCTTTCAGCTTGATCAGGGTATTTTGGTTCTGAAAACAGAGCCCCTAGGGCGTTTTCCAGTTGGTCTCGATTTGATAAAAGCTCTTTTAGTCTCTGTTCAATTTGATTAACGGAGGCTTGATCGATCTCTCCTGGGGATTGGCAGGCCAATCGTTTAGCATCGCTGAATCGTTGTTCACTCATCAGTGACTCGCCAATGTAGTCAGACACTGTTCGTAGAATTTCTGCATCCGATGGCGCTCTAAAGCCTGCAGAGTAGGTAACGCAATCTTCACTGGTTGCTATGCCGTTATGGGCAACCTGTGGGGGTAGATAAAGCATGTCACCTGGTTCTAATTCAAAACTCTTTCGACTTTGAAATTCGCTGAGTACCATGACGGGGGCATCCGGTAGGCGAGGGGATTGACTTGATTCAATGTCGCCTAGCTCCCAGCGCCGTGTCCCTTCGGCCTGAATTAAAAAGACATCGTAGTTGTCATAGTGTGGGCCCACACCACCGCCGGGAGTAGCGTAGCTGATCATCAGGTCATCGATGCGCCAGTTCGGTACAAAGTTGAAGGCGCCCAGTAGCGCTTTTGCTTCAGGGGAGTAGTGATCGACCGCTTGTACCAATAGCGTCCAGTGCGACTCAGGAAGATTCGCAAAGGCCTCTTCTTTGAGCGGGCCACGCTCCAACTGGTATTCTGAGCTGTCCGGTTTAAATTGAATCAGTCTCGATTCAATGTCTTCCTCTAGGGATAATCCTGCCAACTCATCAGAGCTTATAACCGGCTCTAGGCTGGGGAATGCATTGCGGATTAACAGTGGTTTCTGTTGCCAATAGTCACGCAGAAACGTCTCAACTGTTAGATCACCCCAATTAATTGTGTACATAGCCAAACCCCTTAAAATGATGGCTGCATTTTAGATCAAAGGCTGATCAGGTGATAGTTGTTGTAGAAGTAGCAATGCAGGTGACTGGCCTTCAGCCTGTCATCCGGTGGTGAATTTACCGTTTTTCTGGAAAACGTTGGTAGAGTGGATGTCAGGCTAAAGCCAGACATCGGCGCTACAAGCTAGATACATACGAAAACAAATCGCGGCCTTTTCAAGACCGCTCCAACAGTGCAGAACTAATAGATGAATAAGATAGACCGATCCCAGGTGAGCTACTATCATTCAATGATGAATGAATTACAGATTACGCATGTCGATTACCGAAACCCGCAACAGGGTGAAGACCTTGTCTCTCTATTAAATGCTTACGCACTTGATCCCCTGGGTGGAAATGCACCCCTTCGTGATGAGGTTAAAGAGGCACTGCCGTCTAAACTGGCGGAGGTGGAGGGTGCAAACAGCTTTATTGCCTATATTAATGATCAACCTGTCGGGTTGCTCAATGCGTTTATGGGCTTTAGTACCTTTAATGCGGCTCCCTTGATCAATATTCATGATGTCTATGTGGCACCCGAAGCGAGAGGCAAGGGGGTTGTTGATGCGCTCTTTGCGGCCATTGAATCGGTCGCTAATGAGCTGAACTGCTGCAAAATCACTTTGGAAGTTTTAGAAGAGAATGGGGTGGCTCAGTCTGCCTATAATCGCCTTGGCTACAAGGGGTATGATCTCGGTGAAGTGGGTGGTGAAGCGCTCTTTTGGCAGAAAAAACTGTAACTAGATTGGTAGGTGCCTTTATGTTTGAAACGATTAAATCATTAACAATGGAGGCGGCTTTAGAGTTGGCACAGGCGGTTCAGAGCGAGGCTGATTCACAGGGGTTTGCCATGAATGTTGTTGTTGTGGATCGTTCAGGTCTTCCTCTTGTGGTGCTTAGAAACCCCAAAGCACCGGATGCCTCTTTGGAGTTTGCTGAAAGAAAAGCCTACACTGCGGCGAACTATGGTTGGCCAACCGCGAAATGGCAGGATATTGTTGGTGAGCGACCATTAGTGATGCAGGGGCTGGCTCAAAATCCAAAAGTAAGTCTAATTGCAGGTGGGGTTCCGGTAAACGCCGACGATGAGACCATCGGTGGGCTGGGTGTGGCTGGTGCTAAAGCGCCAGAAGATCATGCGGTCGCCATTGCAGGTTTGGAGGCCTTTTTAGCAAGGCATTAACGGATTGGTGACTGGCTAAAGCCAGCCACTCCATTTAATTGCCTTTTTTCTCGCGATCTAAGGTCTCTTCTACGGCGTTTAGAATGCCGCGTAGTATCCCCATCTCAGTTTTTTCGGGACGTGTGCGATTGAAGTAGCGTTTCAGTTTATCCAATACACGGCCTTCATGTTGCGGGATGATAAAGCTGACGCGTCGAAGTACTCTTTCGAGATGTTCAAAGAATAGGACCATCTCTTGTTGGCGAGGGTAGGGTGCTTCTTCAACTTTTTCAGGTGCTAGACGGCTAGCGCGGCGTAACTCATAACAGACCAACTGAATCGCCTGTGATACGTTCAGTACTGGATAGTCTGGGTTGGCATCAATAAACAGGTGTCGATTACACATCAGCATCTCTTTGTTGTTGAGCCCCATCGTTTCACGGCCAAAGATGATCGCAATTTCACCTGAGTGTGATTCTGTATGAATCTGTTGTGCAGCACTTTCCAGATCTTGCAAAGGAAGATCAAAGGTTCTTTCGCGAGCACTGGTGCCAACCACTAACTGGCAATCGGCTATAGCCTCTTCCAATGTCGCGACCACCTTAGCATTATCGAGTAAATCCTTTGCGCCAGCAGCACGTGAGCTGGCCTCGTCACTTGGGAACTCTCGAGGGTTTACTAACCAGAGTTGGCCCAGACCCATATTCTTTAGAGCGCGTGCGGCTGCCCCTATGTTTCCAGGGTGGAAGGTTTCGACTAACACGATACGAATGTTGTTTAGCATGATGGATTGTCTGTTGTGTTAAACAATAAAAACGCCCCATAAGGAGCGTTTTGTCTTGTGCTTCATCGTTTAGATGCGAGACGCTTGATCAGCTGCATTACCAACGTAAGTTGCTGGTGTCAGAGTGCGAAGCTCTGCTTTTGCAGATTCAGGGATCTCAAGAGTTTCGATGAAATCAAGCATTACCTCTTTGGTCATGCCTTTGCCGCGTGTCAGTGCTTTGAGTTTCTCGTACGGTTCCTCAATCGCGTAGCGGCGCATAACTGTCTGGATCGGTTCAGCGAGTACTTCCCAGCTGTTGTCTAGATCTTCATTAAGGCGTGCAGCGTTCACTTCCAGTTTGCTTATGCCTTTAAGCGTAGAAGCGTACGCGATTAAGCTGTGGCCAAAGCCAACACCTAGGTTACGCAGTACCGTTGAGTCGGTCAGATCGCGCTGCCAGCGTGAAATGGGCAGTTTCATCGATAGGTGGCCCATCACTGCGTTTGCGATGCCCAAGTTACCCTCTGAGTTTTCGAAGTCAATTGGGTTAACTTTGTGCGGCATGGTTGATGAACCCACTTCACCAGCGATGGTTTTCTGCTTGAAGTAGCCCCAAGCGATGTAACCCCAAACATCACGATCAAAGTCGATCAGGATGGTGTTGTAACGGCAGACTAGGTCGAACAACTCGGCAATGTAGTCGTGCGGTTCAATCTGGGTAGTGTAGGGGTTGAAGTTCAGACCAAGGCCTTCAATAAAGCTTTTAGCATTCTCTTCCCAGTCGATTTCTGGGTAAGCGCTTAGGTGGGCATTGTAGTTACCTACAGCACCGTTGATTTTGCCAAGATACTCGATGCTGTCTAGCTGCTTGATCTGACGACGTAGACGGTAGGCTACGTTAGCCATCTCTTTACCAAGTGTCGAGGGTGAAGCCGTTTGGCCGTGTGTGCGAGAGAGCATTGGTTGAGTGGCAAAATCCTGACCGATTTTTGCAATAGCGTGCTCAATCGCTTCCATCTCTGAGCGCATAACTGCGACACCGTTTTTCAGCATCAGTGCGTGAGAGAGGTTGTTAATATCTTCACTGGTACACGCGAAGTGAACAAATTCGCTGATTGCGTTGAGCTCAGCATGGTCTGAGATCTGTTCCTTAATGAAGTACTCAACCGCTTTTACGTCGTGGTTGGTGGTGCGCTCGATCTCTTTGATGCGCTCGGCGTGCTCTAAAGAGAATTCAGCAACCAATGTGTCTAACAGTGCATTAGCTTCGTTGCTCAGTGTAGGGACTTCAGAGATCTGCGGGTGTGAAGCTAATTGCTGTAACCAGCGAATTTCAACTTCTACGCGGAAGCGGATCAATCCGAATTCGCTAAAAATAGTTCGAAGGGCTGAGGTTTTACTTCCGTAGCGGCCATCTACTGGCGAAACAGCTGTTAGAGCAGTGAGTTCCATGAAAATAGGGTCTCTTGAATTGCGTGAGTTTAAGGGTCGTAATTATATAGATAAATGGTGAGGTTTGGGAGTGTTTAAGGTAAGGGTGACAGGCTTCTGAGGAAGCTCGACTGCAGGAGCGAATTCAGCGGAGCTGAAACCGTGAAATAATCTCGCACAGATCAATATTTAAATTCGCTTAAGCTCCTGCAGAGCGTCACCGACACGCGATCTAAAGAAGATTAGGTGCCAACGTTGACCACCGACTTGTCTCCAGAGGATCGCAGCGCGAATGCCGGCCATCAGAAGGGCGCGTATCCGTGCGGCATTTTCATTGTTCTGCAGGTTGCGTGGGTCGCCTTGTACCTGGATTCTGAAATTAAAGTTGCTGATCGTCTCCTGATAGAGGCCATCAATGCCGGCCAGTACTGAGCTGTGAGTAAAGCGGCTAGCATCGGCTGGCTCGTCTTCGCTGTGATTGTTAAGCCAGAAGTAGTCCGCTTTGTTAGCAAGTTCATCCAAACGTTCTGAAATGGTATTTAGGTAGTGGCCATGTTTGGCCAGTTTGCGCTCTAATGTAATCAGGCTGAGTGCATAGCGCATGACCATGGGTGAGTATGCATTCTCTTTCTTATCAATGATTTGCTGTATTGAGTTAAAGCCATCATTGAGATTAATCTTAAGCTGCTGTCGACCGCCAAAGATATCTTCGGTTGTTGCGGGGTTCATCTCGAACAGTGACGCAATGGAGACTTCAAAACTGCTGCTTGAGCAGCTGCCTTGGCGTGCAATCTGATCGACTAGGTGAGCTGCTTGAAAGATGGCCGCCATGGCGATCGCTTGTTCCTGTTTTGCTCTCGACATTTATCGATCTCCCCAAGTCAGATCTCGTGAACTCTGTTCTATGACACCACCGCCTAAACAGAGATCATCTTGGTAGATAACCAGCGATTGCCCAGGGGTGACCGCTCGTTGAGGTTGGTCAAAATAGACTTTGTAGCCTTTTTCGTGCTTTTCGATACGGCAGGCTTGATCGGCTTGGCGGTAGCGGACCTTGGCGGTGCATTGCATGGGTAACTGAGGCTCTTCGCCGTTGATCCAAAAGATCTCGGATGCATAGAGCCAATCACTGTAGAGCAACTCATTATCGATGCCTTGCACTGCGATCAGTTCATTAGCCTTTAAATCTTTACCGGCAACAAACCACGGGTCTTCAGAGTAGTTAGCTAGACCGCCAATGCCTAGGCCTTGACGCTGACCAAGGGTGTAGTACATCAACCCCTGATGTTTTCCGATCACATCCCCAGTGGGTGTGACGATGTTGCCTGGTTGAGCTGGAATATACTGTTTTAGAAAGTCGGTAAAACGTCGCTCGCCAATGAAGCAAATTCCAGTACTGTCTTTTTTCTTGGCGGTGATTAGATCAAGTTTTTCAGCAATCTCGCGAACCTTCGGTTTCTCTAATTCACCGACAGGAAATAGTGTCATCGCCAGCTCTTGGTGGCCTACTTGATGCAAGAAGTAGCTCTGATCCTTATTGGGATCGAGCCCTTTTAACAACTCGCCTTTATCACCTTGCATACGTCGACGCGTATAGTGGCCCGTGGCGATCATATCGGCCCCCAACAGTTGGGCGTACTCAAGAAAGGCTTTGAATTTGATTTCACGGTTGCACAGTATGTCTGGATTGGGGGTGCGTCCCGCTTTGTACTCTTCTAAAAAGTGCTCGAAGACGTTGTCCCAATACTCAGCAGCAAAGTTAGCCGAATGAAGCTTGATTTCAAGCTTGTCGCACACGGCCTGAGCGTCGGCCAGATCTTCAATTGCCGTACAGTATTCAGTACCGTCATCCTCTTCCCAGTTTTTCATGAACAGGCCTTCCACTTGGTAGCCTTGTTCTTTAAGAAGATATGCAGAGACGGAGGAGTCCACGCCGCCAGACATGCCGACAATAACTTTTGTCTCGTTGATCGATTTTGTGCTCATGAAATTAGTCTAATTGATCGTGTATAAAATTAAGGGGAAAACGCTTGCCAGCAATGTAGTCATCGATACAGTCCAGAACAAGGTGGCTGCGCAATCGATGTTTATTATTAGCGACCTCGTCCCGAGTCATCCAGATCGCTTGCAGGATTCCCTCGTCTAACGCCTGTTCAGGATTATGCGATAGTGTGTTAGCTATAAACGTTACCCTATGAAAAGTGAGATCTAATTCAGGAACTCGGTAAACATAGAGGCCCAGTAGAGCTTCCAGTTCAACGCACCAACCGGTCTCCTCTTCGGTTTCGCGAAGTGCAGCGTGAAACAGAGTTTCACCGTTCTCTACATGACCTGCAGGTTGGTTTAAGACCTTTTGATCGCCGTTGATGATCTCTTCTACCAAGAGAAAGCGATTCTCTTTCTCAACAATCGTTGCGACGGTCGCATGTGGAAACCAGCGGTTTGATTTGGAGTCGTGCATCGTTTAGCTATCTACAATAAAATAGATGAATATCATATCAGATTTTAAGCCGTTTCAAGGCGGTGTTTCTTAATTTTGAGGTCATCATGCAAGATCGCATTGAAGTCGTTACGCAACCGATTGATAGTTCAGATGGTTTGGCTTGGTTAAAAGAGTCGCCAGAAGGGGTAGGGGCGCTCGTCTCGTTCACAGGTATGGTGCGTGAGTTACCGGATGCTGAGTTGGAGTTCATGGAGCTTGAGCACTACCCAGGCATGACTGAAAAAGCCTTGGCAAATATCGCCTCTCAAGCGCGAGATCGTTGGCCTCTAAAACGAATCTTTATAGTCCATCGAGTGGGCCCTATGGGGTTGTCAGAAGAGGTGGTGCAAGTGGCTGTGAGTTCGGCCCATCGTAATGCAGCGTTCGAAGCCGCCAGCTTTATCATGGATTACCTAAAACGCGATGCGCCATTTTGGAAGCGTGAGGTGAGTGATAAAGGATCTGTTTGGGTCGAGCAGAAAGCTAGCGACGTCGAGGCTGCGAAGAGTTGGAGCGACCGTTAGTCTTACTCCTCTTGCCATTAGAGCGATGATTTGCTCTTTTAGGCAGTGGTGGCAGATTCACTCCCTCTTTTCGCCACTCCCCCGGTGCTAAGTTATCGATTGACCACTCACCCACTGCATAACGAATCAATCTTAGCGTTGGAAAGCCTACGGCCGCTGTCATTCTTCTAACTTGGCGGTTTCGCCCTTCACTGATGATCAGCTCTATCCAGCTGGTGGGTATGTTTTTACGCTCACGAATGGGTGGTGTTCTCGGCCAGGGTTCATTGATCTCTATGATCTTTGCTTTGGCGGGGCGGGTGAGGCCATCTTTTAACTCTACCCCTTGTCTTAGCTGTTCCAAAGCCTGTTCAGTGATGCTGCCCTCGACTTGAACCCAATAGGTTTTGGGAAGTTTGAACTTAGGGTGAGCGAGCCGGTGCTGTAGTTCACCGTCACTGGTTAAGACCAGTAGTCCTTCGGAATCGTAATCCAGTCGGCCAGCGGCATAAATATTGGGGATATCAATGAACTGTGCAAGCGTGTCTCTACCCTGGTCATCAGTAAAGGTGGGAAGGACATTAAAGGGTTTGTTCAGTAGATAGAGGCTAGACATAGGGGTGATCACTCAAAACTTATCGCGCAGTGTACGCGATAAGCCTGCCCGCCCCAAGCCCCTGAATAAGCCCTTCTTAAGCTACTTCGAACTTAATATTAACAGCGTGGTATCCACTCTCGACGGTTTTAGCCTCAAAGATAACCTCTTGACCCGCTTTCAGGGTTTTGAACCCCTCTTTCTCAATAGCGCTATAGTGTACGAAAAGTTCCTGTTCAAACTGATCGCTAACTATAAATCCAAAACCTTTAACGTTGTTGAACCATTTTACCTGACCTCTATGCATGACATCCTCCTATGCAATCTGATCTGTAATATGAGTGCGTAAACTGGTTAAATGAATTATCCGTAACGGGTATAACGCACTGACTGTTACCTACACTTAAAGAATATTTAGAGGGTGCTTACTAATAAAGCGCTTTTAGAGAAATGAATAAACTTTAAATCGGTTATTTTTTGTATTTAGATTAAATTGGTGAAAATGAGTATTAATAAGTGTCACACACAGCCTGAAATGTCCGATCAAGACGACGAGCAGCAACATCCACCGGGTCTGGCTACGGCTGAAGCAAAACCTGAATTAAAGCAACCTTCGCTCTACAGAGTGCTGCTTATGAATGATGACTACACTCCGATGGAGTTTGTGGTCCAAGTATTAATGGGTTTCTTCAATATGAGTGAAGAGAAAGCTACTCAAGTGATGTTGGCCGTTCATACTCAAGGCAAAGGTGTGTGTGGCGTCTATACTAAAGACGTTGCCGAGACAAAAGCGGCTCAAGTAAATCAATATTCACGTGACAATAAACATCCGCTACTCTGTGAAGTAGAGCAGGCATAAGGAGATTCTAAATGTTGAATCGAGAGTTAGAAGACACGCTAAGTCAGGCCTTTCAATCGGCTAGTGCATCGCGTCACGAGTTTTTAACCGTCGAGCATCTGTTGCTGGCCTTAATCGATAATCGTCATGCATTTGAAGTGCTTGCAGCTTGCGGGGCCGACTTTGATGCCCTGGTAAACCAACTTCACAACTTTATTAAAGAGACAACGCCGCAACTTCCCGAAAATGTTGAAGCGTCTGAAACTCAACCGACACTTGGTTTTCAGCGGGTACTTCAGCGCGCCGTATTTCATGTCCAATCTTCGGGTAAAACTGAGGTTACTGGCGCTAATGTCTTAGTGGCCATATTCAGTGAGCAAGAGAGTCAAGCTGTCTATTTCCTTAAGATGCAAGGCATTGAACGGTTGGATGTCGTGAACTTTCTGTCACACGGTGTTTCCGATAGCGATTCTGACGATGAGCAGCAAACTGCTGCTACTGAAGCTAAAGAGGAACAGAAACAGGAGAGTGCACTCTCTAAATATGCGATCAATCTAAATAAACAGGCTGCGCTTGGTCAGATTGACCCACTGGTGGGGCGTGATTCTGAGGTCGAGCGAGTCGTTCAAATTCTATCGCGTCGTCGCAAAAATAATCCCCTTCTCGTCGGTGAGGCCGGCGTTGGTAAGACGGCCATTGCAGAGGGTCTGGCTAAGTTAATCATCGAAGAACAGGTGCCCGACGTTATTGCTGATTCGGTTGTTTACTCATTAGATTTGGGTGCGCTGGTTGCTGGAACTAAGTACCGCGGCGACTTCGAAAAGCGTCTGAAATCTCTACTGAACGAGATAAAAGATCAGCGCGAAGCGATTCTGTTTATCGATGAGATCCATACCATCATAGGTGCCGGCGCTACTTCGGGTGGCTCTATGGATGCCAGTAATTTGCTCAAGCCTCTATTAAGTTCTGGTCAGTTGCGATGTGTTGGATCAACAACTTTCCAAGAGTTTCGAGGCATTTTTGAGAAAGATCGTGCCTTGGCACGACGCTTCCAAAAGGTTGATGTGTTAGAGCCTAGCGTTGAAGATACCTACCAAATTTTGAAAGGTCTTCGTTCACGTTTTGAGGAGCACCATGAGATTCGCTACACCGATGCTGCATTGAAGTCGGCAGCCGAGATGGCGGATCGCTACATTAATGAGAAGCATCTTCCTGACAAGGCGATCGATGTGATTGATGAGGCAGGTGCTTATCAGCGACTCATTTCTGAAGAGGATCGAGTTGAAGCGATTGATGTGCCCGAAATCGAGACGATCGTCGCTAAGATTGCTCGAATTCCACCCAAGTCGGTTTCAGCCTCGGATAAGCAGCAGTTGGCTAAACTGGATACCAACTTGAAAATGGTTGTATTGGGCCAGGATGAGGCGATCGATAACCTATCTGCAGCAATCAAACTTTCTCGTGCCGGTCTTAAAGAGCCCAACAAGCCGGTCGGTAGCTTCTTGTTCGCGGGGCCAACGGGTGTAGGTAAAACCGAGGTGACGTCCCAACTGGCACGTATCTTAGGTATCGAGCTGATTCGTTTTGATATGTCGGAATACATGGAGCGTCATACAGTCTCTCGCTTGATCGGTGCGCCTCCTGGCTACGTTGGTTTTGATCAGGGTGGTCTATTGACCGAAGCGGTTACCAAATCACCGCACGCGGTTGTGCTTCTTGATGAGATAGAGAAAGCCCACCCCGAGGTCTTTAACCTTCTGTTGCAGGTAATGGATAACGGCACGTTAACCGATAACAACGGCCGTAAAGCAGATTTCCGTAATGTCATCCTAATCATGACCACTAATGCCGGTGCTGAGGATATGGGGCGTGCTAGCTTCGGTTTTGCTAAACAAGACCACAGTAGTGACGGTATGGAGGCGATTAAACGACTCTTTACACCTGAATTCCGTAACCGTTTGGATTCTATTGTTCAGTTCAAAGCGCTAACCCGAGAGATCGTGCGTGGAGTGGTCGATAAGTTCCTTATGGAGCTGCAAGTTCAGTTGGACGATAAAAAGGTCAGTATCCATGCTAGTGATGAGGCTTGCGATTGGCTGGCTGAGCATGGCTATGATGAGAAGATGGGAGCGCGTCCGATGCGTCGCCTGATCCAAGAGAAGATCAAAAAGCCGTTGGCTGAGAATATACTGTTTGGTGAACTGTCAGAAGAGGGTGGATCCGTTGAGATTGTAGTGAACCAAGAGGGTGAGCTCGATCTTGAAACAAGTCCAGAAACAAAAATGGCCACTGTATAGTGGCCTTTTTTGTAGGTGTCGATTAACGAGCGCGGTAAGTGATACGGCCCTTGTTTAAATCGTAAGGTGTCAGTTCAACTTTAACCTTGTCACCCGTAAGGATACGGATGTAGTTTTTACGCATTTTGCCAGAGATGTGCGCGATTACAACGTGACCATTCTCTAGTTCTACACGGAACATCGTGTTTGGAAGGGTATCGATTACCGTTCCTTCCATTTCAAAAGCGTCTTCTTTAGCCATTAATACCTACCTTTGGGATTCTTTACCAAGTCACGCTTTGCGTACATTTGATCGCTTCTGTGCGTTACTTGACCTGAAGGTCGCGTATTCTGCACTAAATTGCTAAAAAAGTGAAATATTTTAGGTTGTATCTCTAGAGCGGGAAGACAATTACTTGATCATAGCGTCCGTGGCATCAACCCAAACATCGTCCAGTAATATCTCAATCGGTAGATACTGTGTTTTGTAGGCCATCTTTTTACAGTTTTTTACCCAGTACCCTAGGTAGTTGTAAGAAAGGTTAATCTGTTTCAGATATTCCATCTGCCATAGGACGGCAAACACACCAAGACTGCGTTGATTATGATTAGGACTAAAAAAGCTGTAGACCGCTGATAGACCATCAACGAGTTGATCGGTCACGGCGACCGCAAGCAGTTCGCCATCCATGTCGCGGTACAGGTGAAACTGTGTGTTTTGGTTGCTTTCTACAAGAAAGTTGACGAACTGTTCTTGTGAAGGTGGGTACATATCACCGTCATCGTGACGAGCATTGATGTAGCGGGCATAGAGATCGTATATTTCTGCATCGACACGAGGTTCAACTGTCTCCACCAAAATATCTAGGTTTTTATTCCAAATTCGACGCTGTGATTTTGAGCGTTTAAACCGGTCGACTGGAATGCGCGCTGATATACAGGCAGCGCAGCCATCACAATGAGGACGATAAACATGAGTGCCGCTGCGTCTGAAACCGTATTGAGTCAGTTGCGAATAGGTCGGTTTATCAAGGGGCGCTTGTGGATCGACGAATAGAGTTTTCGCTGTCGCTCTCTCTATGTAGCTGCAGTCGTGATCGGGTGTGACAAAGAACTTAAGTGTTTGCAGGTTCGACATCGGGATACCAGTTTCGCTTTGCCCATGGATTGTGGCTAGGCGTCCGTTTGCAATGTGTTAGCAGTGTTTCAAACTCGTTTCGTTCGATCTCAACTGCACCCAGTGATGCCAGATGTGGATTGTAGATCTGGCAATCAATTACAGCATAGTTCGCTTTTTCTAATTCTGCACAAAGAATTTTAGTCGCCACTTTAGAGGCGTCTGTCACGCGAGAAAACATGGACTCGCCAAAAAAGAGGCGACCAATCGCAAGGCCGTACAATCCCCCAACGAGTTGATCATCTAGGTATACCTCAACGGAGTGAGCAGTTCCTTGGCGATGCAGCTCAGTATATGCGGAAATGATCTGCTCGCTTATCCAGGTGCCGTCTTCACCCCTAGGTGCAGCACACTGTCTCATAACCTCTTCGAATTGAGTGTCGATTTTGACGTTGAAGTTCTCTTTTCTGAGACTCTTCTTAAGCGATTTTGATTCGTGGAACTGAGTTGGATATAGCACACAGCGGGGAGAGGGTGCCCACCATAAAATCGGATCGTCGTCGCTGAACCATGGAAAAATCCCCCGAGGGTAAGCGGCTTTTAACCACTCTGCACTCAGTTCCCCGCCAGCAGCCAACAACCCATTTGGGTCGTCAAGTGCATAGCGGGTGTCTGGGAAATAGGGCTCTCCCGGAGTGAGCCAAGGGATCATTGGGTTACTTGGCTAGATCATCAAGGTAGCGTTCTGCATCCAGTGCTGCCATGCAGCCGAAACCTGCCGAGGTGATCGCCTGACGGTAGGAGTGATCAGCGACGTCACCGGCAGCATATACCCCTTCAATACTGGTTTGAGTCGCGTTGCCTTCAAGACCTGTTTTGATTTTAAGGTAGCCATGTTGCATATCCAGCTGACCTTCAAACAGCTCAGTGTTGGGTTTGTGGCCGATGGCAATGAAGACACCCTGTGCTTCAATCTCTTGGGTTTCACCGGTTTCGGTGCTTTTCACTCGAATACCCGTGACGCCCATCTCATCACCTAAGACTTCATCAAGCTGGTTGTTCCAAAGTAGAGTGATGTTGCCATTTTCGGCACGTTCAAAAATCTTATCTTGCAAGATTTTTTCAGAGCGCAATGTGTCACGACGGTGAACCAGTATGACCTCTTTCGCAATGTTGGATAGATAGAGGGCCTCTTCGACAGCCGTGTTGCCACCACCGACAACCACCACTGTTTGATTACGGTAGAAGAAACCATCACAGGTTGCACAGGCGCTAACCCCTTTGCCTTTGAAGGCTTCTTCAGATTCCAATCCAAGGTATTGAGCTGACGCACCTGTTGCGATAATCAAAGCATCACAAGTGTAGACGCCGGTATCACCCGTTAAGCGGAATGGACGTTCAGTCAATTCTGCTTTGTTGATGTGGTCATAGATAATTTCGGTGTTAAAACGCTCAGCATGTGCCTGCATACGTTGCATCAGTTCAGGACCTTGAACACCATCTGCATCGCCTGGCCAGTTGTCGACGTCGGTCGTTGTGGTCAGCTGGCCGCCCGCTTGCATACCAGTGATAACAACGGGATTCAGGTTGGCGCGGGCTGCGTAGACAGCAGCAGTATACCCGGCAGGACCAGAACCAAGAATGATTAGGCTGTGGTGTTTAACGTCACTCATAGAAATATTTCCAAATAAGATGTCATAAAAATGGTTTCAAAGGGTTTATGGGGGTGAATCCCTTTTTTTCAATCACAAGACCTAACCTACCACTTTATGGTATTTTCCCACAGCATAAAGTTGATTGAATTAAGGGTATTTTTTTGAGTAGTAATCAATCGATGTCGACATTGACGTTAACCACACAATTGAACCGAGTGGTTCGCGAAACTTTGCTTGTCTTACTGATCGGCTTAAACCTACTGTTTATGCTGAGTTTGATCAGTTACGATACGCGTGATTCGGGTTGGTCACACCAAGGGTATCAATCAGAGATCAGTAACTGGGCCGGCTGGTTCGGTGCATGGATTGCTGACTACTCGGTCTCTTGGTTTGGCGTGATCGCTTTTGTCATTCCCTTTATTTTAGTTATCCCTTCGTACCGTTGGTTACGTCGCCGCTATATTGGCACCTTAGATATGATGCCTTTTGTTGTGATGCGAACTTTTGGAGCACTGCTGTTTGTTCTTTCGGCCTCTTGTTTAGCCTCTATTCATATCAGTAATGCTGATCTTGGTCTGCCTTTTTCCGCAGGCGGGATTTCCGGTCAAGCTCTGGGTGATTTTGCGGTTCGTTGGTTGAAC
>CATEEE010000200.1 GCA_949499045.1 Marinobacterium sp. xm-d-530
ACTCGAGTCTGGGTCTTTGGATTCTTTGAGAAGGCAAAGATTGGTAGGCCCGAGCGGATGCGCGACATTAGAAGCGGGGTTGCACCTGATTCAGTCATCGAGATGATGGCCGTTACACCCTCAAGGTGGTTGGCTGTGTACATGGCCGCCAGTGCGATCGACTCATCAATCTTGTGGAAGCGCTCGTTCATACGGTGTTTAGACACTTGTGACTGGCGGTTCTTCTCGGCCCCAATGATGACGCGAGACATGGCCTCTACCGTCTCAATCGGGAACTCACCAGCAGCGGTTTCGGCGGACAGCATGACGGCATCGGTACCATCCAGTACTGCGTTGGCGACGTCAAACACTTCAGCACGGGTAGGCATCGGGCTGGAGATCATCGACTCCATCATTTGCGTCGCTGTTATGACGGTACGATCGAGTGTGCGAGCACGATCGATGATCAGTTTTTGAATACCGATCAGTTCCGCATCACCGATCTCTACACCCAGGTCGCCACGAGCCACCATGACGCTGTCAGAGGCTAGAATGATTTCGTCGATGTTCTCGACACAGTTAACCGTTTCTGCACGTTCGATTTTGGCTACGATACCGGCATCACCCCCGGCAGCGTTCATCAATTCACGCGCTTCGGTGATATCAGCACCCGAGCGAGGGAAGGAGACTGCTAGGTAATCAACATCGATCTCAGCGGCTGTAATAATGTCAGCCTTGTCTTTGTCAGTCAGTGCAGCAGCAGAAAGGCCACCACCTTGCAGGTTGATACCCTTGTTGTTTGAGAGTGGGCCACCGACGGTCACCTCACACTCTAGGCGGTTTGGTTTCTTCTCTGTAACGCGCATCTGGACGCGACCATCATCCAGTAGAAGTACGTCACCGGGTTTACAGTCTTGAACGAGCTGCTCATAGTCGATGCCCACTGCCTCTTGAGTACCAGCCGTTTTATCCATGCTTGAATCAAGAGCAAAACGATCACCGACCTTAAGATGAATCTTTGTATCAGTGAATCGAGCGATGCGGATTTTAGGACCTTGAAGATCCCCCAAAATAGCAACGAAACGACCCGCTTTAGCGGCGGCTTCGCGAACCATGGCTGCACGTTTTTTGTGATCATCCGCCTCGCCGTGCGAGAAGTTTAATCGGACAACGTTGACGCCCGCTTGAACGAGTCGTTCAAGAACTTCGGGTGAATCGGTTGCTGGGCCAAGGGTCGCGACAATTTTGGTTCTTCGTTGCATCTTAAATCCTTAAGCGATCTGCTTTCGGTGGGTAAGCAGGGCTAACGGCTGTTAGCCCTTGTTTCTAGAGATGTTATACCATGATTAGATGGCGTTTGTGTGAATCAGTTATTCAGTTTTACTGAGCAACGACTTTAGCAAAACGAAGCATGTTACAGGTGTAGCCGTACTCGTTGTCATACCATGCAACCACCTTCACAAAGGTATCATCTAGCTGGATGCCTGCTTTGCAGTCGAAGATCGATGATTTGTTACAGCCTCGGAAATCCGTAGCAACTACAGCGTCGTCAGTAAAACCAAGGGTTTCACCCAAAGCACCTGTTTCCGATGCTTCGCGCATTGCACAGCAGATATCTTCGTAACTCGCTTCGCTGTTTAATTCAACGGTAAGGTCCACGACTGATACATCGGTTGTTGGAACGCGGAATGCCATACCGGTTAATTTGCCGTTTAGCTCTGGAAGAACAACACCGACTGCTTTCGCTGCACCAGTAGAGGAGGGGATGATGTTCTCTAGAATGCCTCGACCGCCACGCCAATCTTTAGCTGATGGGCCGTCGACTGTTTTTTGGGTCGCTGTTGCGGCGTGAACGGTGGTCATAAGACCGCGCTTCACACCCCATTTGTCGTTTAAGACTTTAGCCACGGGTGCAAGACAGTTAGTGGTACAAGAGGCTGCCGATACGATGGCTTGGCCAGCATACGTTTCATGGTTTACACCATAAACAAACATTGGAGTGCCGTCTTTCGATGGCGCTGACATAACGACTTTTTTAGCGCCCGCTTCAATGTGCTTTTGACAACCCTCTTCAGTAAGGAAGAAGCCGGTACACTCGAGCACTAGGTCAACATCAATATCACCCCAAGCAAGATCGGCAGGATCACGTTCAGCCGTTAGACGGATGGTTTTACCGTTAACAATCAGATTACCGTTGTCGGTTTTAATGTCGCCTTTAAATTGACCGTGCACAGAGTCGTACTTAAGCATGTAAGCTAGGTATTCGGAGCCGAGTAGGTCGTTGATTCCAACCACTTCAATATCACCACCGAACTCTTGGTAAATTGCACGGAATGCCATGCGGCCGATGCGACCAAAACCATTTATACCAACGCGAATTGTCATTTCAAAACCCTCGTAACTAATTTTATTATCAGTTTATGTTGTAAATTTACGTACAGTTTTGCCGACTTTCGTCTAAAGTTCAATCGTCTTTACCGAAA
>CATEEE010000201.1 GCA_949499045.1 Marinobacterium sp. xm-d-530
AATTAAGTATATCGATTAGAGGTGGGTGTTATGCGAATTGCGGTTATTTGGTTTTTTTCTCTATGGCTTAGCTCACTGACACAAGCTGGATTGCCGATCAGTGATTCGCAGGGTCAATCTCTACCGTCGATTGCTCCGATGTTGGAGAGGGTTAATCCAGCCGTTGTGAATATCTCTACATTCTCGACTCGTCAAATCGTAAATCCTCTATTAAACGATCCATTTTTCCAGCGTTTTTTTAATATTCCTAGGGATGCCTTTCCGCAACAGCGCCGCAGTCAGAGCAGTGCCGGTTCAGGTGTAATTGTCGATGCTGAACAAGGTACCATCATTACCAACTATCACGTCATTAAAGGGGCTGATGAGGTTCAGATAGGCCTGACCGATGGTCGCAGTTTTAAAGCTCGTTTGATTGGGGCTGATCCTGAAGTGGATATTGCAGTATTAGAGATCGATGCGACGGGATTGAGTGAGTTATCGATCCGCGACTCCTCTTCATTGAGAGTGGGTGATTTTGTGGTGGCCATTGGTAATCCCTTTGGGCTTGGTCAGACCATCACGACCGGTGTCGTCAGCGCTCTGGGACGTTCAGGTCTAGGCATTGAGGGTTATGAAAACTTCATTCAGACCGACGCCTCTATCAATCCGGGTAACTCGGGTGGTGCACTAGTCGATCTGAATGGAGACTTGGTGGGTATTAATACTGCCATTATTGCTCCCAGTGGAGGTAATGTCGGAATAGGCTTTGCGATTCCCAGTAATATGGCTCGACGCGTAGCCAATCAATTGATTGAAGAGGGTCGTGTGACGCGTGGTTGGGCGGGACTCTCTGTGCAACCATTAACGGCCGATCTTCGTCAGGCATTCGGGCTGGATGGTCAGCAAAACGGTGTGATCGTGTCAGAGGTAACCAAGAGTTCGCCTGCTGATCGAGCCGGTCTTCAAGTCGGGGACATCATTACAGGTTTAGACGGGAGAGCTTTGATCTCAGTAGCGACCCTTCTTAATGCTGTGGCATTTGCAGCTGAAGGGGATGAGCTTCAGTTAGCGCTGCTGCGTAATGCTAAGCCGCGTTCCGCTAAGCTGATCGTCGTTTATCAACAACCTAAATCTAATCGTGAGCAGGGCGATCTTCATCCGTTACTGTCCGGTGCGGTATTTGAGTCAGTTACTACGGGTAGAGGGGTGCAGGTTAAACGTGTCGAGCAGGGGAGTCGGGCGGCTCAGGCGGGGTTAGTCGCTGGCGATCTTCTTGTCTCAATTAACCGACGATCAGTAAGAACAATGGTTGATCTTCAGCGTGAACTCTCTGGCAGTGGCAATCAGTTATTGATACAACTTCAGCGCGGACGCTCGATGTTTTATCTGGTTCTAAGATAAATTTTAGATTGCCTAGCAACTTTTCAAAACTGTTCTACACTGAACTCATTAATTACCTAATTGTCATATTTGGCTTTGAGAGAGATCGTTAATGAAAGGTGTGGTGTTTAATATCCTTGAGGATATGGTGGTAGAGAAGGGCGGTGTTGTTCTATGGCAGCAGCTGCTTAATAAGGCTGGTGTCGAAGGTAGCTATATCTCAGTCGATACCTATGAAGATGCAGAACTCTTTAAAATTGTTCACGAAGTTCAAAAAGCGCTCGATATCCCTTTAGAGGATGTGATTCGCAGTTTTGGTGATTTCATGTTTGCTAAGTTGGCCGATCGTTACCCAATGTTTGTTGAAGCTGAAAGCGATTTGTTTGGTTTTTTAAAAAGTATAGAGCCGGTGATTCACCTAGAGGTACAAAAACTCTACACGGAGGCCAATCTTCCGACAATCGATTGCGCCAATGCTGCGGAAAACAGATTGGTCATGAACTATCGTTCGCCGAGAAAACTCTGTATTTTGGCTGAAGGGTTAATTCAGGGGGCAGCGACTTACTATCAAACCCCTATTAAGATTGAGCACAATGTCTGTATGCACAGAGAGTCTGACCACTGTGAACTCAGCATAAGTAAAGTGAATGTCTGAAGAGTTAGAGTTATACAAACAAGCGTATGAACGCGAGCGCAAAGCGCGCCAGGCAGCTGAAGATGTACTGGAGACTCGGTCGCGTGAGCTTTTTCTAAAAAACCAAGAACTTGAAGCTTCTCTGGTCCAGTTAAAAGCGCAGCAAGATGCACTGATTCGATCTGAGAAGCTAGCGACTCTGGGTACACTTGTCTCAGGTGTCGCTCACGAAATCAATAATCCGCTGTCGTTTGTTCACTCAAATGTGGACACTCTCGGTCAGCATAGTGACGCCATCGCTAAACTTTACCCTCTGTTGATTGAATCTATATCGATTGATGAGTCTGAACGGCCAGCTTTTGCTGAACGTGTGTTTACGTTCCTTGAAAAAGAGGATCTGGAGTATTTTACTGAGGAGTTAGACGAGCTGGTCGCTGATACTAATGACGGTGTGCAGAGAGTTAAGGAGATCGTTCGAAATTTAAGAAGCTTTGCTCGCATGGATGCTCAAGCTAGGACTGATGCAGATCTTAATGAGGGGATTCGCAGTACCCTAAAATTGATTAACAACCAGATCAGTGCCAATACTCGGATTAACCTCTCCCTTGAAGAGATACCTCCCGTAGTTTGTAACCCGGGTGAGATCAATCAGGTCTTATTAAATATTCTTGTCAATGCAGCTCAAGCTCTTGAGGGCCAGCGTGAACCTTCGTTAGAGATCGCGTCAAAAGAGAACCAAGGTTGGGTTGAGATATCAATAGGTGATAACGGTAAAGGGATGAGCAAGGAGATACAGAAACGTATTTTCGAACCCTTCTACACGACCAAAGATATTGGTAAGGGAACCGGACTAGGTCTATCAATCTCCTATGGCATCGTTAGCCACCATCAGGGTGAACTTAACGTTGAGTCTGCACCAAATCAGGGCACTGTTTTTACCCTTCGCTTACCGATTCACAGTCACTAATCATCTCTCATTTAACACCCCATTTCTTTACATAAAAATTTCATATTAATGTGACGAAATTATCTATTTTGACCCAGGCCGCGCCACAGTTGAATCTTCTCCATTTGCCCAACAAGTCAAGAAATTTTTGACGCATATTTGCTATTGCAAAGTTCGTCTAGATCACTATATTTAGTGTCTGTTGTTTGTCGAATGACTATATGTAGTGATTTACATTGGATGGGCAACCACAAGATATAGTGTTGTGTGAAGTAGCGATCAGCACCCTCAGGCAGCATGAATAATAACACCGACTAAAAAGTGGAATGCCGTTATGCAACAGGGTTTGAAGGTCACAAAACGCGATGGTAGCCAAGAGTTA
>CATEEE010000202.1 GCA_949499045.1 Marinobacterium sp. xm-d-530
GAGAGTGCAAACGCGATTCGTTGGGTCTGAACACCCAGCCAACGAAGTGGCGTAAGCAGAAATTGAAAGACCGCGTTCATCTCATCCATGCGCGTGGTCATACTAATGGCGTTGGCCAGCAAGATAAGAACCAGCATTCGACCCAGTAGAACCCAAGCTTCGATAAGCCCCATGGTCCAGTACTGTAGGGCGAATATAGCCAACATCATCCAGAATAGCGGTTTCAATAGCTTCAATTGAGCTAAGCCAGATCTGCCCAGGCTGGCGTAGATACCCAGTGTGATAACCACCGCTGAAGAGATAATCCACACCTCTTTTACCGGATAGAGCATGACCGTTACGATGGCTAGACAGAACAGCTTTAATCCGGCTGGAATTCTGTGCAACCAAGATATTTGGGCAAGGTAGAGACTCATCATGATGATGTGATCTCAAAAGCATGTTGCTTATATTCTGCGACCACCTGGTCTACGGGACCGTCTTTTACCACACCTTTTTCGCCTAGCCATATCAAACGATCAAATCCTTCAAATCCGTCAAGCTCGTGACTGATCATAATGACCTGCTGCGACAGCTGGCTGATGACTTTCTGAAGCTGGTATCGCGTTGGTAGATCGAGAGCAGAGAAGGGCTCGTCAAAGACAATGACACTGGGTTTCAATAACAGAACCGAGAAAATACAGACCAGTTGCTTCTGCCCTTCAGAAAGGCTGTGGACGGGAAGGTCTTTCCAATCCAGCCGTTCATGCACCTCCAACAGTGCGAGCGCTTCAGCTTCGGCTTCTGATTTATTTTTCCCTTGGTTTTGTAACCCAAAGATCAACTCCTCCAGCACGGTCGGGAAGATCAGTTGATGATCTGGATTCTGGAAGACAAAACCGACTTCAGTCGACATAGCAGCTGGACCTTTAGCAGGATCTTTACCATTTATGCTGATAGTACCGCTGTCGGCAGTGAGTAAGCCGTTAAGCAGTCGAATGAGGCTGCTTTTACCACTGCCATTAAAACCGATAATGCCAATGCGTGACTCATTAAGGGACAGCGTCAGATCATCAAAGATGGTGCGACCTTCTCTAGTGAGATTGACGTGACTTAACTCTATGGATGGGGTGTGCATTGGCAAAAGGGTATGTAACTTTTCAAAATGTGGACGCAGAGTAGCCTATGCAATCGAACAAATCCAACCAAAATCGGACGGTAGTATGACTACATACCAGTGATAAAAGCAGAGCAAATCCACTTAACTGGTTATAAGCGTGGCGAGGATTGTCGACAATATCGCCATAAGTCGTAAATAAATCCCCAACTTTTTCCGGTAAAGTGTCGACAATCTTATTTTAGAAAAGTGCTCATATTGAGCGTCTAATAAAAATTACATCTCGTCAGTTAATGAGGAATGAGTATGTCTTACCTTAGCGAATACACGAAATCGATTGAGCAGCCAGAAGCGTTCTGGGCTGAGAAAGCGGCTGATCTGCCTTGGTTTAAAGCACCGCAAACCATTCTTTCTAAAGATGAGAATGGCATCGATCGCTGGTTCGCAGACGGTGAGATGAACACCTCTTACATGGCAGTGGACTACCATGTTGAACAGGGTCGTGGTGATCAAGCGGCACTGCTCTACGATTCACCAGTCACCAACACTAAACGCACAGTGACCTACTTAGAACTGCAGGATCAGGTGTCTCGTTTTGCTGGCGTGTTGAGATCGAAAGGTGTGGAGAAGGGCGATCGTGTCGTCATCTACATGCCAATGATTCCGGAAGCCATTGTTGCAATGTTGGCCGTTGCGCGTCTGGGTGCGATCCACTCTGTTGTATTTGGTGGCTTCGCCCCTAACGAACTGGCAGTGCGTATTGATGATGCACAGCCTAAAGCGATTGTTACTGCCTCGTGTGGTGTTGAGGTGGCTAAGGTGCTTCCTTATAAGCCGATGGTGGATGAGGGGATCAACTTGTCTGAGCACAAGCCCGAGTCTGTCATTGTTTTCCAACGTGAAGAGGTGACGGCTGAGTTAAATGCGCCACGTGATTGCGACTGGGCTGAAGAGATGGCCAAAGCGAC
>CATEEE010000203.1 GCA_949499045.1 Marinobacterium sp. xm-d-530
CGCCTCGAGGCACCATTCTTTCGTTATATGTATCAACAACTTAGCGAGAGTATGGCCTTACACCCTACCATACTCAAACTTCCCGACTTCCCTGTGACTGCCCTAGCGGTTAATTTTCTGTGCCTAAGTTAAATGCTTTATAAACACCAACTCGCACTTACTTTCACCCAGCATAGACTCAAACATCAGCTCTGCCTCTGACAGCATTGTGGAAACATCATTACCTGTGAACTCGTAATGCTCATCTCTGAACGTAGCTCGTATTCCGATAATAGGATCGTCTTCGGTAGAGATACCGATGACAAATATGATCTTAGGCGCATTTGAAGGCGTTTTAGCCTCCAACATAGCTAGGCGCTTAGATAGTGACGCAACCGCCATTAAGCCTCCTCAAGAGCCGCTATGCGCCTCTCAAGCTCATCCACCTCTATGATGCGACCCAACGCTGTAACAGACTGCATAAGCACCGCTCCAACATCAGCAGGACAGTCACCAGAGGCTACTGATGACAAAATAGCACCAGCCTTATCAGCAAGTGTTGTGCCTGCCATAGCTAGCTCAGGAATGTTTACGGATGCAGATGACTGTTTTGATATTGGAACAGTACGATCGAGTATGATCTTTGCGGCCGCTAGATCCCCCAGCAAGGCTTTCTCTACCACTTTATCGATGATATCAGGCGTTGCCTTATCTAGACGCTTACGAAGCTCAGGAGAGAGCATAGGGGGCCTTCCGCGTGGATTTCCAGAAGATCCTTTTGCGAACTTACCAGATGAAGTTCGGCCTGTTAATTCGTGTTTATCAGACATAAATAATAACCAACTATTTTAGTCGGATAATATCATAGCTGACGCAACAAAGCGGCTACTATCGACCCTTCTTAGCCATATCGTGTCTTTTGCTGGCCGGCTAGTTTTGGCCCTACTTGGACCGTTAGCATTATCTAATGTATCGGTTAAGCAGACGTTTTTATGGATAAATAAGACAAGTTGAACCCTTTGGTATCTCATAAGTTCAGCAGTTCAGTTTTCAGTCAGATTTATAGCTTTATAATCAAAAAGAACTGTTTTATTCAGATGTATACGTATTTACTAGAGTGATGAAGCTGCTTATTTCTACATTGTTGTCATTTTTGCTGTTGGGATTTGGCTCACTGAGCACAGCTGATGTGTCTAGTGTAGAAATGACTGAGATGATGTCGTCATCTCTTCATATGAGTCAGCACGCTGGGCAGCATGGCTGTTGTAATCAACAATCACCTAGGTGCTCCTCCGTCTGCACCAGCCTGATTGCTACAACTCTACTTCCCGTTGATTCGCGCATCAGCTTAGCTGATGTGCCGTCCTTCCTAACTTCAGTGCCCTCGACACTCTCCGGGCATTATTTGATAACTGTCCCTCCGCCGCGCTCATAACTCCGAAATTTATATATTTCTAAGTAGTAACTGTCGACGTGTGTCGGCGCTTTTCTATTATTCGGAGAATATTGATGAACCGTTTTTTAAAGCCCGTGCTATATAGCTTGGTGTTTTTATCTGTAGCGATTACCCCCGTATACGCAATCGATAACAGCGATGAAATCGAACGTATAGTTGATCAGCGCATCAGCGAGTATCTAAATAGCGATGACTTTGACAGAGTGGTTGAAGCATCAATCAATCGCTACATTGCTAAACAGAATGAGGCGAGAGCAGATCGAGAACGTCAGGCGTTGGAGCAAGCAGCCAAGAATCTAGCAGCTGTAGATCCTGCTAGGGATCACATTCGCGGACGTGAGGATGCGGACTTTACGCTGATTGAGTACTCCGATTATGAGTGTCCTTTCTGCAAACGATTCCATACTACCGCGATTGAGTTTGTCGAGAAGCATCCTGAAGTAAACTGGGTGTACCGACACTTCCCGCTCGATTTCCATAACCCGGGCGCTCAAGCTCAGGCTGAAGCGTCTGAGTGTGCGGCTGCGGTGGGCGGATCTGATGCGTTTTGGCAGTTTTCAGACCTTATCTATGAACGAACGACCTCCAACGGGAAAGGTTTCCCTGTAGAGAACCTGGTTCCACTGGCTGAAGAGATCGGGCTGGATCGTGGCGCTTTTATCGCTTGTATAACCGAAAGGCGATTCAAGGGCAAAGTTGAAGCAGACTATCAGAACGGCGTGGCATCAGGCGTGAACGGTACACCGGGTAATTTCTTGCGGGATAATCGTAACGGTAATGTGATTCCAGTCAGCGGCGCACAGCCTCTGCAAAATCTGGAACAAATACTCTCTCAGATGAAAGAGGCTCGCTGATGAAACTGAACCGCAGAGACTTTGTGCGCCTTGCGGCCATGAGTGTATTTGCTCAGCCCGTTCTGGCAGCGCTTCCGTCAATCGGAGAAGTGCGTCGTTTTCGGTTGGAGTTAAGACCGGAACAGCGGAATTGGATTCCCCAATCTGAGTTGCCTGTTGATCTCTGGGGGCTAAGCGACTCCCAGTTAACCCTCAGACAAGGGGAGCCGGTGGAGATAGAGGTGGTCAATCAACTCCCCGAGCCCACGACCCTTCATTGGCACGGATTACGAATTGAAAATGCGATGGACGGTGTGAGTGGTTTGACCCAGGAGCCTATTCCACCCGGCGGCACATTTACCTATCGCTTTACGCCCGAAGATGCCGGAACCTTCTGGGCGCACTCACATCATAAAACATACGAACAGCTGGCTCGGGGGCTATACCTTCCCGTAATCGTAGAAGAGAAGACCGCCTCAGATACCGATCAGGATATCCTGATGGTTATCGATGACTGGCGCGTGAACAATGAAGGGCAGCTGGATTCGGAGAGTCTTGGGAGCCTTCATGAGTGGGCGCACGGTGGGCGGCTAGGCAACTTTCTAACGATCAATAAAGAGGTACAGCCAAGCTTTACCGTAAAAGCAGGCTCACGCGTACGTCTGCGATTACTGAACACAGCAAATGCACGTATCTTTGCTGTCAATCTGCCCAAAGTTCCTGCTTGGATCCTAGCCAAAGACGGACAGCCGCTTGCAAACTTGATGCAAGTTACAGAGACGTTGGTGATGGCTCCGGCTGAGCGATACGATCTTATCCTCGATATTCCAAAGGATGCAGAAGGACCGCTATCTGTGACGATGCCCACGGACAGAGCCCCCATCGAGATGGCCTATCTTCAGGTAGAGGGGTTGCATGAATCGGAACGAGTGCAGTCTCCCGACCACTTACCGGCTAACCCTATAGAAGAGATATCACCCGATCAGATACCGGATCATATGTTGGTGCTCGACATGACTGGCGGAGCTATGGGCTCGATGACTCAGGCTGTCTATAACGGGGAGCAGATGAGTATGCAGGAGTTGATCCAGCACAAGCAGATCTGGGCGTTCAACGGAGTAGCTAATCGACCACTTGAGCCTCTGCTGGAAGCGCGCACGGGTGAGTTAGTGGAAATAGAGATTATAAACAACACCGGTTGGGCGCACGGCATGCATTTGCATGGACACCATTTCAAGGCTGATGTGGCGCGATACAACCCCAGTTTGTGGCATGACACGCTGCTGATGGATAGCGGTGAATCAGCCCGAATTCGCTTTATTGCGGGTAAGCCCGGAAGCTGGCTCCTTCATTGTCACATGATAGAGCATCAGGCGGCGGGTATGGTTAGCTGGATAAAAGTGGTGGGTTAAAAGGTTGCATATCAATTCACGAATTAAATAAGAGACAAATTAAATATGAACAGTAAAAAGTTAATTAGAAACCTTCTTGTTACCGCCGCAGTGGGCGTGGGCGTGAGCGCGATTGCGAACGCCGATCACCGCGATGGGCATGTTGACGTGACTGTCGGAGAACTCTCAAGTCGTGCCGAGTTTGGGCAAAAGGTTTTCAATGGTACCTGTGCAGAATGTCACGGTGAAAACGGTTCAGGATCACAGAAGGGACCGCCATTGATTCATGATATCTACAACCCAGGTCATCACTCTAATCAGTCGATAGTGAATGCCATTAAGCATGGCGTCCGAGCACATCATTGGCCTTACGGAGATATGCCTGCTCAGGAGAAAATCGGGTTTGCAGAAACGATGGCTGTGATCGAATTTATTCGCGAGATTCAGGTTCAAAATGGTGTGGAGCGCCAGGCACACAATATGTAATGGGCGGGTGCATCCAAACTAAATCAGGAGAAAAGAGATGAAACGATTGAAACTGGGGCTTCTAAGCTCAGTTCTGGGGCTATCTACCAACGTTTTCGCGCATGGCGTTATGCATGAAACCTTTCCCGCCAATGGCGCGTCAATGTCAGCGCCGACAGATCGTGTAGAGCTGACCTTCAAGAATCCTACGAAGTTGATCAGTATCAAATTACTCGATTCAGAAGAGAATTCCGTACCGGTTAATTTTGAGCGTTCGACGGAAGCTGGGACTCACTTTGAGTCGATGTTTCAAGCGCTACAACCCGGTAGTTATACAGTTCAATGGAAAGCGATGGGTGAGGATGGGCATATGATGAAGGGAGATTTTGGATTTAAGCAGGAGTAACTCTACAAAGTAAGGCAGCCATAAGAATGCTTGTGAAGGGAGTTAATGTATGGAATTGATTGTTTGGGACGGTCTTGTTGTTGGTACGCGCTGGTTACTTTATCTCGGCGCTGCGGCCGCGATTGGTGGTTCAGCCAGTCTGTGGATGATGCAGCAACAGATTGTGCTCAGACCGGTGCTGATGCGCTATTCCCTGATAGCGACGCTGTTAGCGGTCAGTGCTGCGATTCTGCATTTTCTGGTCCGGGTGGGCGAGGCCTATGACGAAGGCTTAAGCGGGATGTTCGATCCCGATATGATCGGATTTATGTGGGAGTCGCCGCTGGGTGAAGCACTGTTTCTAAGAAGCATCGGTTTGCTAATGATTCTTGCAGGTCTTCTGTTTCTAGCATTAGTTCGCAGCGGGAACCGTGAGCAACGTATTGAGCTTGGATTGATTGAAGGGCTCTTTGTGCTGGCCGGTATGGTGCTTATGGCGCTTTCCTTCAGTGAGGCAGGGCATGCAGTTGAACAACATCTGGTTTTTCAGCTTGTCCTGGCGGTGCATGTCGTTTTAACGGCCTGGTGGATGGGCTCGCTCTATCCGCTATGGTTGGCCTGTCATCGCCTGGAATTTAGCGAAGCGTACCGGTTACTTGATCGTTTCGGTCAGCTAGCAGTAACGGCTGTGCTATTGCTGCTTGCCGGTGGCGTATACATGAGCTACCAGCTGACTGGCTGGGCGAATCTATTTACCAGCGATTATGGCATTTTACTTCTGGTTAAAGTCGCTCTGGTGGCGGTCATCTTATCGCTGGCCGCGATTCATAAACTGGTCTTGGTACCCCGGCTTCAACACACTCAGGATGCGGGTGTATTGAAGCGTTCTATCTTTTTGGAGAAGATTATCGGAGCATCAATCTTTGCAATAACAACTGTTTTAACCACTTTAGTGGGAC
>CATEEE010000204.1 GCA_949499045.1 Marinobacterium sp. xm-d-530
CACCTTCAAGTACTTGAAGAGGAAGAGGTTGTTCAGTCTGAAGCGGAACTGTACAAACGCTCGACTTTAGAGCAGTTCGAGAAGTACATTCAGGTTAACAAAAAGATCCCTAATGAGGTGATGACCTCACTGAACAATATCGACGAACCGAGTCGTCTAGCTGATACGATCGCTGCTCACATGTCGCTGAAGCTCGACCAGAAACAGTCCATTCTCGAAATGCTCGATGCCAAAGCGCGACTTGAGCATTTGATGTCACTGATGGAGTCTGAAATCGATCTAGTTGAGGTTGAAAAGCGCATTCGTGGCCGGGTCAAGAAGCAGATGGAGAAGAGCCAGCGCGAGTACTATCTGAATGAACAGATGAAAGCGATTCAAAAAGAGCTGGGTGACCTTGACGAGAACGGTGGCGGCGAACTCGACGAGTTAGAAAAACGAATTGATGAGGCGGGTATGCCGCAAGAGGCTCTGGATAAAACCAAAGCCGAACTAAATAAGCTCAAAATGATGTCGCCAATGAGTGCAGAAGCCACTGTTGTGCGTGGTTATATCGATTGGATGCTGCAGATTCCATGGAGCAAGCGCTCTAAAGTCCGTCTTGATATGAAGCGTGCTTCAGCAGTATTGGATAAAGATCACTTTGGTTTGGATGAAGTCAAAGAGCGCATTCTTGAATACCTAGCGGTGCAGAAGCGTGTGCGTCAGCTGCGTGGTCCGATCCTCTGTTTGGTTGGACCTCCTGGCGTCGGCAAAACCTCTTTGGGTCGTTCGATTGCCCGCGCGACTAATCGTGAATACATTCGTATGGCTCTAGGTGGAGTGCGTGATGAAGCTGAAATCCGTGGCCACCGTCGAACCTATATCGGCTCAATGCCAGGTAAGTTAGTTCAGAAAATGGCTAAGGTCGGTGTTAAAAACCCGCTATTTCTTCTCGATGAGATCGATAAGATGGGTATGGATCAGCGAGGTGATCCTGCATCAGCACTGCTTGAAGTACTGGATCCAGAGCAGAACAGTACCTTCAATGATCACTACCTAGAGGTTGATTACGACCTTTCTGAAGTTTTGTTCGTCTGTACCTCTAACTCGATGAATATTCCTGGGCCTTTGCTGGATCGTATGGAGATCATTCGCATTCCTGGTTACACAGAGGATGAAAAGCTGAATATTGCTCGTCGCTACTTGATCCCTAAACAGATCAAACAGAACGGTCTAAAAGTGAAAGAGTTGGAGATTGATGATTCAGCGATCATCGATATGATTCGATTCTACACACGTGAAGCGGGTGTGCGTGGTCTTGAACGAGAAGTTGCAAAAGTAGCACGCAAAGTGGTTAAAGAGATTGCACTGGGCGAAGCTAAAGAGAAATCCGTTCTCGTTAACAGCGACAACCTTGAGCACTACCTTGGCGTTCAGAAGTTTAACTTTGGTCGTGCTGAAGATGAACATCAGGTGGGTCAGGTTACAGGTTTAGCTTGGACTCAAGTGGGGGGGGATATCTTAACCATTGAGAGTGCAGTCGTTCCTGGTAAGGGTCGTCAGGTGTTGACGGGCTCGTTGGGCGATGTCATGAAAGAATCAATACAAGCCGCTTTGACGGTTGTGCGCAATCGCGCCCAATCTCTAGGCATTGCACCTAACTTCCATGAGAAACAGGATATTCATATTCACGTTCCCGAAGGTGCTACGCCCAAAGATGGCCCAAGCGCCGGTATCGGAATGTGTACTACGCTCGTTTCGGCGTTAACAGGAATACCGGTTCGTTCCGATGTGGCAATGACGGGTGAAATTACATTGCGAGGACAGGTGCTACCTATTGGAGGCCTTAAAGAGAAACTTCTAGCGGCGCACCGCGGTGGTATTAAAACAGTACTGATCCCTGAGGAGAATCGCCGAGATCTGAAAGAGATTCCAGATAACATTAAGGCAGATTTAGAGATTAAGCCCGTTAAATGGATTGATCAGGTGTTAGAAGTTGCACTAGTCGAGCAGCCTGTTCCACTGGATGATGCTGAAGTAGAAGAGCTTACCAAAGAGGCAAAAGGTGAAAACTTAACTACTGGGTCAAGAACGGCACACTAAAAATTAGGTGTCAATTTGTTGAAACTCGCTGAAAACACCGTATTTTCTGGGTTTTTAATGTTGACACTGGTTTTAAACAGTTGGTATAAAGTACTTACGGTTATTTCATAACACAAAACAAACAAAATATTTCTCTATTAAGGGGCACAACGTGAACAAATCTGAACTTATCGATTCTATTGCTGCATCTGCAGACCTTCCAAAAGCAGCTGCAGGCCGCGCACTTGACTCAGCTCTAGAAGCAATTACGGGTGCACTAGCTAAAGGTGACTCAGTTGCACTTGTTGGTTTTGGTACTTTTGGTGTTAAAGAGCGTGCTGCTCGTACTGGTCGTAACCCACAGACTGGTCAGCCAATCCAAATCTCTGCAGCAACTCTTCCATCTTTCAAGCCAGGTAAGGCTCTAAAAGACGCTGTAAACAAGTAATATTAGTTTTCCCGGGGGGTCGCGTTAGCGAGTAATAGTTTCTGACTTACCCCTCTAAAAAAGCGCATACCTAAGGTTGCGCTTTTTTTAATTCAAAGGACACTCAGTCATGTTGCAATCAATGCGTGATAATTCACAGGGGATTATTGCTAAAGTTCTGGTTGGTTTGATTATTGTGGTTTTCGCACTATGGGGCGTTGACTCACTAGTTGGCCTGGCCACTGCAGAACCCCCCCCCGCTGAAGTTAACGGTAAAGCCATCACTAAGAACGAGCTCTATCGTGGTATCGATCTGCAACGTCGACAAGTTCTAACTCAAATGGGCGACAACGCTGATCCAGCGATGTTGGACGATGTTGTTCTGCGCAAAGTGGTTTTGGACAATCTAATCGATCGCAATGTACAGATCAGTGCTGCTGAAGAGCTAGGCCTTTTTGTTTCGGATCAAATGCTTGATCAAATGATCGTTGCAACGCGTGAGTTTCAGGTTGATGGTCGATTTGATCGTAACCAGTTTGAATCCGCTCTGCGAGGGGCAGGATTTACTCCTTTGACTTATCGTGAGCTTCTTAAGAGTGAAGCTTTGATGAATCAAGTTCGCGGCGCTTACGAGCAGTCGGCTTTTTTAACCGCTAAAGAACTTGATCATCTTCTTGCTCTGAATACACAGACGCGTGACATCCGAGTGGCGCGTTTCTCTGTTGATGCTGTATCACAGACTGTGAATGATGCTGATGTGCAAGCTGCCTACGAAAGTATGGGTGGTCAGCTATTGACTGAAGAACAGGTTGTTGTCGACTATGTCGTTCTTGATCAAGCGGATTTTGTTGATCCAGACAGTGTGACAGAAGCTGAAATTAATTCGGCCTATGATCAGCTAAAAGCCAGTTTTGAAGGCGGTGAAGAGCGCTCTGCTAGTCACATACTCCTTGAGATCAGCGATGCCCAGCCTCTGGATGATGCGCTAGCAAAAGCTAAAGAGATTCGTTCTAAACTAGTGGCCGGTGAAAATTTTGCCTCGCTAGCTGCAGAGTATTCCCAAGATATAGGTTCTGCAAATTCAGGCGGTGATCTAGGTTACCTCACGCCTGGTCTGTTTGAAGGTCCATTTGATGATGCGCTCTTCTCTTTAAATGCCGGCGAGTACTCTGAGCCGGTCGAGACAGAGTTTGGTGTTCACATCATTAAGCTCAATGATGTGCGCGCTAAAGAGGTGCCAGCACTGAACGAAGTTCGTGAGGATCTCATCTATGATGTTGCTGAAGCGAATGCGGAAGAAGTTTATGTCAGCGCACTTGAGCGTTTAACAGATTTGGCGTTCTCTTCAGGTGACCTTGCTGTACTTTCTGAAGAGCTGGCACTAGAGATTCAAACATCTGAACCTTTAACTCGTAATGGTGGTGCCGGTGATTTTTCTGACCAGAAATTGGCTCGCGCAGCCTTCTCTGATGTTGTGACTAAAGAGCGTCTGAACTCAGATCCTATTGAGGTGAGCAGTGGCCGTACCTTTGTTCTTAATATGAACGAATTACGACCAGCACGTCAGCTCGAACTCGCTGAAGTGCGTGAGGATTTAGTTAGCAGACTTAAGTCCTCGCAGGCTGCTAAGGTGGCCTTTGAACAGGCTCAAAATGCTCTCTCTGATGCACTAGAGGGCAAAGCTAACCTGGATTGGACTGCAGTGAAATCGGTAGCCCGCGGAGCAGCTGTAGATCTAGAACCACAGATTGTAGAAGCTGCCTTTGCGATGGCACGTCCCGAAGAGAGTGCAAATTATCAGGTTGTTCAGCTCTTTGATGGCACAGCGGCACTGATCACTGTCGATGCTGTTGGCACCTCGCAAGAGCAGATTGCTGATGAGCTTCAAACACAAATTTCTACGATGTTAGCTTCCGGTGAGGGTAGTCAGGCATTTAGAACACAGTTTGAAACACTAAAATCAAATGCAGAAATCACTATTAATTAAGTCGATTTCTGTGAGATAGCCGCTTTTTAGCGGCTATTTTTTTCATTTGCACGTCAGTGCATTATCAAAGCTAGGGTAAAAACATATGAAATTGGATCAGGTATTTGGCATTCATGCTGTCACAACGCTGTTGAACCGTGATCCTGAAAGGGTTAAGCGTCTCTTTATTGTTCAGGGACGGGTTGATCCAAAAGTGGAAAAGATTTTAGCCCTAGCTGGGCAGGCCGGAATTCATGTTGAAACCATCAGTAAGCATCGCCTGGAAGAGCGTGTCGATGGCGTCCATCAAGGCGTAATGGCCGAAGCTAAACCTCTTCCTATTCTGGGTGATAAAGAGTTGTTTAAGCTGATGGATGAGGTTGAGCATTCTCCTCTCCTGCTGGTGCTTGATGGTGTGACTGACCCTCACAACTTAGGTGCTTGTCTCCGAACAGCCGATGCAGCCGGTGTAGCCGCCGTCATCGCCCCTCGTGATAAATCAGCGCCCTTAAATGCGACAGCGATTAAAGTTGCCTGTGGCGCAGCGGATGCAGTGCCCTATTTCCAAGTGACCAATCTATCTAGAACGCTTAATCAGCTTCAAGAACGGGGTGTCTGGGTCGTTGGAACGGCTGGTGAGGCAGAGGGTTCTATCTATCAAACAGACTTAACCGGCCCATTAGCCCTAGTCATGGGTGCTGAAGGCAAAGGGATGCGTCGCTTAACACGTGAACAGTGTGATCTGCTGATTAAAATCCCGATGGCGGGGGAGGTGTCCAGTTTGAATGTCTCGGTAGCAACTGGCGTTACTCTGTTTGAGATAGTTAGACAACGCTCAAACTAACTGCGTCGCGTATTTGGCTAGCATCCACTCTTCATTCGTAGGAACTATCTGAACTCTGAGTTTGGATGTATCAGTAGCGATCTCCATTTCGTTGCTAAGATTCAGCCTGTTATCGATTTCTAAACCCAGCCAGGTCAGTTGGTGACATACTTTTTTACGAATGATAGGCGCATGCTCGCCTACACCTGCAGTGAAAATAACTCTGTCTAATCCACCTAAAATGGCTGCTAATCGTCCAATCTCTTGGGTGATGTGATAGCAGTAGTAATCGACCGTAAACTTCGCTTCCTCTTGACTTGATTCGATCAGAGTTCGCATATCGCTACAAATACCCGATAGACCTAACCAGCCACTCTGTTTGTAGAGCATTGTTTCTAGTTGGTCAGCACTCATTCCTTCACGCATTAGGTGAATCATCACGCCAGGATCTAAATTTCCTGTTCGTGAACCCATCGGTAAGCCATCAACGGCAGAGAATCCCATGCTCGACGCTATTGATCGACCACCTATCATTGCGCAAGCCGAAGAGCCTGCACCTAAGTGCAGCACAATTGTTCGCTCATCTGGGTTTGCAAAGAGTTGTTGCGAG
>CATEEE010000205.1 GCA_949499045.1 Marinobacterium sp. xm-d-530
TACCACTTCCCACTCCTTCGCACCAAGAGGCGTTCTTATATGTAATTTAATTACATTTTAGAGTGGAAGATCGTATCTAACAAGAAAAAATTAAATAAATTACGTAATAAAAATAAAAAGAGCCGCTGATGCGGCTCTATGAAGGTGGAATTGGGTTAACCCGCTGCCAATGAAGGTAACCAAAGCACAATAGACGGGAACATAAATAAAACAGCAATCGTAAAGGCGTCCGCTATGAAGAAAGGTGTCACACCTCTAAAGACATCTTGAACACTCAAATCATCTCGCACACCGGCCACTACAAAGCAGTTAAGCCCTATTGGTGGCGTAATCAGACAAAACTCAGCCATCTTAACAACCAGTATCCCGAACCAAATAGCACACATTGGGCCAGACATACCAAACACACTATCTGCCGCTGATACAGATTCACCGCCATTAAGAACCATGACGGTTGGATAGACAATGGGCAGTGTCAGCAACATCATGCCAATTGCATCCATAAACATACCCAATACGGCGTAGGCTAATAGAATCAGAGCTAATGTTAGGAAGGGTGACTGGTCCAATGAGTTGATCCAATCAGAAAATGCCGATGGCAGGTCTGCAAAGCCTAGGAAGCGAACATAAATCAGTACACCCCAAATAATGGTAAACATCATGACTGACAGCTTGGCTGTATCCAGGATCGCTTTAGTCAGTTGTTTAAAGGTCATGCCATTTGCAACCGCCATAACCAACACAATAAAGGCGCCAATCGCACCACCCTCGGTTGGAGTTCCAAGGGACTCACCAAAAGGGTTGTAGGTAAAGAGAATAATGACCGCGACAACAGCCACGATGGGCAGTGCCGGCGGCAGCGATTTAAGTTTTTCTTTCCAACTATAACCTTTAACAGGAGGGCCCAATTTGGGGATGATCAAGGCCATTCCAACAATGAGTGCAACATAGATCAACGCGGAGACAGCACCGGGCAGAAATCCAGCCAATAAAAGCTGTCCAACATCTTGCTCTACAATGATTGCATAGATCACCAAGATAGCGCTGGGAGGTATTAACGACGCTAGAGTACCACCGGCTGCCACCACACCAGCGGCAAAGCGTTTGTCATAGCCTAGTTTTAACATCTCAGGAATCGCTATGCGTGAAAAGACAGCAGAGGTTGCCACACTCGCACCAGATACCGCAGAGAAACCTGCCGTTGAGAATACTGTTGCTACCGCCATACCCCCAGGCATCCACCCTACCCAACGCTTTGCAGCTTCAAACAAAGACTTTGTCAGGCCTGCGTAATAGGCCAAATAGCCGATTAAAATGAATGTGGGTATAAGGGAAAGCGCCTGACTGGAGATCTTAGAGTGAGGCACCTGCCCTGCTGTTTTGGCGGCCACACCTAATGCCCACGTGAAGTCTTCTGGGTCAAACGACTTTTTCGCCCAAAAGATCCAGATCAAACCAATCATACCTGCAACCGCTGATGCAAAGGCAACACGCATACCGAGAACGACAGCCAGTAACAAACCACCAGTAACGACGATACCAATCTCAATACTGGTCATCTTATTTACCTCCCATCTCTTCTAGCTGATCTGCCTCTTTACGGGCCTGCGTCTCAATATCTTCAGTCAAAGGCACACCGACGGGTGAGGTTTGATTTAAAATGAATGCTCTACCAAATCCCCAGATTTGAAGTAGCAAACGAACAGATAGAACGGAGAGTGCAACGGGCGCCAACAACTTAGCTGGCCAAAGCGGAAGTCCGATATCGATCGTAGAATCCCTTGACCACATGGGTGCTGAAAAATCGAAACTACGGTCGAAATGGGACCAAGAGCCCCAAATAAGCAACAAAACCAATAAAAGAATAATGATGGTCGTTAGGGCCTCTACAAACCACAAGACTCGCCCTTTTAACTGATTAACCAACATGTCCATTCGGATATGACCTCCATCGCGTTGAGTATAGGCAATGCCCATAAATGCGATGAGTGGCATGAACTGCTCAATCCAATCAATATAGCCCGGTATCGGTTGGCTGAAAAAATTACGACCCGCGACGGACACCACTGCGAGAAGAATAAGGCCCAACACTGTAAAGCCACCCAATAAAGCCAAACCTGTTTCAAGTTTGTAAAGGCGTTGATCGATACGACTAAGCAAAGAGTCATCTTTTAAAACGGACGCACTACCAGACATAGTCTCTCCAAGAACAAAAAAGGGGGCAATAGCCCCCCTGTATGAAGCTAATTACTTAGCCAGTTCAGATTCAACAAGGTCAAGCAGTGCCTGACCGTCAACCCGTTTTGCTTTCATGTCAGCTAGCCAAGCTTTGGCAGCGGGTGCGGCAACACGCTCGCGGAATGCCGCCAATGCATCTTCAGAAAAACTCACCTGTTCGATACCACGCTCTTCCAGGGTTGGCCACCAGCGCGCCATGGTTTTGTTCTCGTAGAAGTTGATGTAGTGATCAAGTGACTCGTCTACAGAGCTAAGAAGAGCATCACGGTGCTCATCAGAGAGATCCGCTAGTGCGTCCGAATTAACAACGACTGGACAGTTCACTGAGCCAGGGTTTAAGTTGGTCGTCCACCACTCGCCCACTTCGACAGTGCCAAATGACATGTGAGCGTGAGGAGCAAACGAGGCTGCAGAGATTACACCGCTATCCAATGCCTGACGCACTTCAGATGCTGACATCGAACTCGGAACTGCACCTACTTCACGCATTGCCGCACCAATACCACCCGTTGCACGAACAGCTAGACCCTCAAAGTCATTAAGGGTACTTGGCGCTTCACCTTTACCTAAAATATTATACTGTGGCAGCGGAGAAGGCATCAGAAGCGTTGCATTCCATCGATCTAGATCTCTTTTAGCCGCTGGATGGTTGTATACCGCCATAGAGATATCTGCCTCCTGGCGAAGTGAACTTACACCGAGGAATGGCAACTCCATTACGGTAATAGATGGGTTTTTATCTGGGTGGTATCCGGCACAGAACTGGGCCATTTCAAAGGCTCCAATAGAGATACCATCCAAATTCTCTTTGTTCTTAGATAGACCACCATAAGAGAGGTTCAATTTAAATTGACCATCGGTTTTTTGTTCAACCAACTCAGCCAATTTCTCAACATGCTCTGTGAATGCACGACGCTTACCCCACAGACTGACGTTCCATTCAGTCGCAAAGGCTTCAAGTGATAGTGTTGCACCCATTGTAAGTGCAATTGCAGTAACCAGTTTCTTTTGCATTGTTTTCTCCGGTTTATTAAAGGGCATTCAAACTTACTAAAAAAATGACGAAAGGGATCAATCTAAGAGATTAACGCCTAAACTTTAATAGAATACATCAATGGATTAATTGCAAGTTCGAAACCCTAAGCTTTCACGTAACGGAAACGAACAACGACACCAATAACACCCATAAGAGTCAGAAGACCTGAACCGGTCATCAATGTTTCAGCAAGTCGGGTCTCACTCATCTGTTCAGTGAGGATCGATATGGGTAACACTTGGAACGCCAGAAGCACCCAGATATA
>CATEEE010000206.1 GCA_949499045.1 Marinobacterium sp. xm-d-530
GCATGCCGAGGTGTTAAGCGAGAGCTATAAAACCTACCGCGCATTAGGTCATCGCCAAACCCTGCAAAATTCTAAGGGGGTGGTAACAAAAGCTGCTTTATCTGAAATGCGAGACGCAGTCTCTAACGCATGGAAAGCACTGTTAGAAATAGACTAATAAAAAAGGGGCTGATGCCCCTTTTTAGATGAAAACTTACAGGTGGGTTAACCAACCGTGCGGATCTTCAGCCTTACCCCACTGAATGTCATTCAGTGCGCGACGAAGCTTAACGGTTGTATCACCAATTCCACCGTTACCGACCTTGTACTCTTTGTCTTGGTAGATCAGAGTGCCCACTGGAGCCAGTACAGCAGCCGTTCCCGACAACGCGGCTTCACAACCTGGCTTTGACGCACGTTCCAGTAACTCTTCTATTGAAAGCTGGCGCTCTTGGACATCCATGCCTAAATCACGAGCCAATGTCAGAATAGAGTCACGAGTCACACCGTGCAAGAAGCTCTCATCCAGCGCTTTAGTGATGATCTGGTTGCCATCAATAAGCAGGAAGTTTGCCGCGCCAGTCTCTTGAACGTCACCGCCAGGACAGAAGAGTACCTGATCAGCTTGGTATTGTGCCTTCGCATTTAATATTGGCCCCATAGCTGCAGCGTAGTTACCACCACTCTTGATCATGCCCATGTGTGGAGGGCAACGCATCGCTTCATCATCGACCAGTAGACGAAGTGCTTTATCGCCCCCTGCGAAATAATCACCCACGGGCGATAGAAGAATGTACTGGCATGAGGTAACGGATGGCACTGCCGCTTTTCCAATTGCAGGCTCGGTTCCAATGTGTGTCGGACGAATGTACATGGAGCCGGGAGGCTCAGGTACATCAGCTGCATACTGACGAACGATCGATTCGATCATCTGCTGTGTCTGCGCTTTATCGATTTCAGGCAAACCAAGTAGGCGACTGCTCTGCGCAAAGCGTGCAATATTCTTGTCCATACGGAAAATTTTGACCGAGCCATCCGCATGACGAAACGCCTTCAACCCTTCAAAGCAGGTACTTGAGTAGTGCAGCACATGTGCGCCAGGGTGAAATGAGATGGAGTCACTAGCGACTACTTCAGTTGGGCTCCAGTTATCGCCATCAAACCAAGTTATCGCCATCTCTGGCATAAAGAGAGAACCAAATGCTGCCATGAAAATCTTCCTAAAATTACAACTGTACTATTCAGTAGAAACAGTGCGCCAAAATTTAATCGATCAATTGTAAGCCATAGAGGGAAAATTGGAATCGATATTTATTAAATTGAAGTGTGTTTAGGACGGGAACTGTTTTATCCTAGGGGATCTAAGAGCGAAAAGGTTTGTTGTGGCAGATATCTGGATCATCAGTGATGAAAAGCCTGGGCATGTTAATCAGTCCCTTGGGCTCGTTGAAGCATTGCTGGAGTTTCAACCGAATCTGACGTTCAAAACCCTTACATTGAAGGGTGTAAGTAGTGCACTTTTCGCTAAAAAACGCCCCAAATTGATTATTAGCGCAGGTCGAGCCACCCATTTTTGGAATTGGATTCTTTCTCTTCGCTTTGGGGTAAAAAATATCGTATTGATGCGTCCGTCACTCCCCTACAGCTTCTTTAATTTGGCTCTGGTCCCAGAGCATGACGCGCCCCCCGCTTCTTATCGTGTTGTCAGGACTAAGGGCGCGATCAATCGAATGAAGCCGGCAATCAAACAATCGGCCAGCCAGTTGATTCTTTTAGGTGGGCCCAGTAAGCATGTCATTTGGGATGATCAGCGTATTATTGATCAGATAGATGCCTTAGCTGAAGTATCCAATGGTTTGTTAAATGTAGCGACTTCACGAAGAACTCCCAACGACTTGTTACAAATGCTCAGAACGAAAAAGAGCATCAGAGTAATTGAGCCTGATTCAGTCGAAGCAGATTGGCTGCCGAACACTTTAGCAACTAACGAACAGGTCATTGTTAGCTCAGACAGTGTCTCAATGGTCTATGAAGCATTAACGGCCGGGTGCACTGTTTCGTTGATACGTTTAGAATCTACCCCTAATTCAAGAACGCAACAGGGCGTCGACTCATTGGTTGAGCAAGGATTGGTTGGTGCAACTGCCGATCAAAAGCCGGTCAATCCAGTGTCGAATTTTCGAGAAGCAACCCGCTGCGCAGAGATTATTTTGGAGAGAACATGGCTGTAAAACTGCCAAACTATAATGAAGCAAAAATAGCCATTATCGGACTTGGCTATGTTGGATTGCCATTAGCTGTTGAGTTTGGAAAGAGTCGTTCGGTTGTTGGGTACGATATTAATCAAGCACGCATCGATGAGTTGTCTAAAGGAAAAGATTCCACGCTGGAAGTTAGCCCAGAGGAGCTGGGGAAAGCACAATACCTAAGCTTCACAGCTAAAGAGTTAGAACTTAAAGACTGCTCAATCTTTATTGTGACAGTTCCAACCCCTATTAATGGTCATAAACAGCCAGACCTTACACCATTGATAAAAGCGTCTGAGCTTCTTGGTCGCGTTCTCAGCCAAGGTTCGATTGTTATTTATGAGTCGACGGTATATCCAGGGGCTACAGAGGAAGATTGTATCCCTGTTATTGAGTCTGGCTCGGGTTTGACTTTTAACGAAGATTTTTATGCTGGTTACAGTCCTGAGCGAATTAATCCAGGTGATAAAACGCATCGACTGGTCAATATTATGAAAGTGACTTCTGGTTCCACGCCTGATGTCGCTGATTTTGTGGATCAGCTTTATGCTTCTGTCATCGAGGCTGGCACTTTTAAGGCCAGCAGTATACGTGTCGCCGAAGCTGCAAAGGTGATTGAGAATACCCAACGAGATCTTAATATTGCACTAATTAATGAGCTAGCCATTATTTTTAATCGATTGGGTATTGATACCGAAGAGGTTCTCAAGGCGGCAGGTACTAAGTGGAATTTCTTGCCATTCCGCCCGGGGCTTGTAGGCGGACACTGTATAGGAGTGGACCCCTACTACCTGACTTATAAAGCTCAATCTGCTGGTTACATACCAGATGTCATTCTTGCAGGCCGTCGTATCAATGATGGAATGGGGGCGTTTGTTGCTGACGAGTTAGTAAAAGCAATGCTGAAACGTCGTATTCATGTTAACGATAGCAAGGTGCTTTTACTGGGACTGGCGTTTAAAGAGAACTGCCC